>JADFIX010000164.1:1181-7320 GCA_022566435.1 Planctomycetota bacterium | reverse complement strand
GGCGATCGTTGGCGGCGGGGAAGACTTCGACGACGACGACGGCGACGGCATTCCCAACTTCTGTGACAACTGTCCGGATGATGAGAATGAGGATCAGGCGGATGCCGACGGCGATGGTGTCGGCGATGTTTGTGATAACTGCGTCGATGACGCCAACGCCGGCCAATCGAACAGCGACGGCGACTCGTTCGGCGACGCTTGCGACAACTGTCCCTTGCTCAACAATCCGGGTCAGAATGACGGCGACGGCGACGACGTGGGCGACGCTTGCGATAACTGCCCGACGGTCGCGAACCCCAGCCAGACCGACAGCGACGGCGATGGAAACGGTAACGCCTGCGATATTTGCGAAGGCGGTAACGACGACGAAGACGCCGACGGCGATACCGTACCGGACTTCTGCGACCGATGCGGACCGGAAGGGTCGACAGAAGACGACCTTGCACCGGGTGCGCTGGACGACGCGGACGCCGACGGTGTCCTGAATTGCAACGATATTTGCGACGGTGTCGATGATGCGGTGTTTGGTCCGGAGTGTGTAGGCCAGATTCCGACCATGTCGACCTGGGGCTTGGTCGTCCTGGCATTGTTGCTGCTGGTCGGTTCGAAGGTGTATTTCGGGCGCCGGCGTGCGGCGACTGCGTAGTCGAGTAAACCGCGACTCGTCGCGGTGATTTGGATGTCTTTTCGCCCCTCGGATCGGTTTTTCGGTCCGAGGGGCTTTTTCGTGGCTTCGCCGAAGGAACGTCCCGGCCGGTAGATTGACGTTGGCGGCGTGGTGGATTAGTCACATGCTATGGCTGATCGATCTCCCCATCAGGATCGAATCATCAAGCGGTATTATGACCACCGCGACGAGATCATGCTCAATCGCCTCGGGGAGCTAGTTTCGGAGCTATACTTGGCCGAAGGGGAATCCAAGGTGGATCGGATTTGGAAGCGCATCGCCACGGCGCTCGACAAGCTCGGGACGCCGCAGTCAGTCGCCACCCACATCCTCGAAACGCGCGACCCTGAGGTGTTGGCCCGCAATCTGAAAACCTGGCTTAACAAGGGACCGTCCAGAAAAAAAGGATCCGACCTCTAGCCCGTGGGCCTGCCAATCATCGAATCAGATGCTCTTGCTCGCAGTCCAATGCCGATTGTCGGCTTGGACGGTCCGATAAACCGACATAAAACGACGACAGAGACCGCCCGATGACAGAACTCGATTCGACAACGGGAGCGTGCAAACCCTTTGGATCGAGCGGCAGAAAGGGTCCCCTGGCGGCACGGCCCAAGGAGAGTCTCAACGGCCGGTCAGGCGAATAATTCGGCCTCGGGTGCGAATTCAGCATTGTAAGAACGGCCTCACCGCCGTGTGGAACGCGCCGGACCGAACGGAGATGGATTGGCTCCGGCATCTTGGAAGACTATGATCGGGTCGGTGGCCCGATCGACGTAAGGAGTGTCGCATGCTGAGCCAGTTGCTATTCGTCCGGTTGAAAGCGGCCGAGAATGCGCTCAAGCAGGGCCGGCTGGACGAAGCCTACCGTCTCGCCCTCGCACCAGACGTTCGTGAGCACCGCCGCGGTGCGGCCGTCCTTGCCGCTCTCACCGATCGGTTCCTAAAGCGTGCCCGCAAACACTTCCAGGATGATCGCTTTACCGAAGCGCTGGTAGATCTCGACCGGGCGGAAACCGGCGGTGTCATGAAGGAGAAGATCGTCGAACTCCGCGAACAGGTGCGCACCGTGGAAGCGGAGCAAAACCGAAAAGCCCAATCGCGGCAGGAGCGACTGCAATCAGCCCGCCGCAGGATCGAACACGGTTCGCTCGTGGCCGGCAGGAGAATGCTCGACGAAGTCAGTCAAGGTGATCGGGCGGGCGAGCAGCTTCGCCATCAGGCCGATGAAAAGCTGGCAGACGTGGACGAGGCGGTGAAGTTCATCAAGAACTTAATCGTGCAGGGTCAGCTTAGTCAAGCAGCCGAAGGCATCCGCCGAGCGAAAGCCGCGGACGCCTACAGCGCGGATCTTGCGCGAATCGAAGCCAATCTTTGCGCGAGCGTCCTGCGGAATGTCAAGTCTGCGATCATTGAAGGACGAATCGGTCGGGCCGCGGATGAGTTGGCCTGTCTCGGATCGCTGGGAGACAACCTCCCCGAGAAGCAAGAGGCGGCTGATATGCTCGGGCTGGCAAAGCAGGCGGGTAAGAATATGCGGGCCCATCGCTATATGGAGGCTCGTCGTGATGCGATGAGTCTCCAGCGTCTGCTCCCCAAGGCCGGCTGGCTCAAGCAAGTGGTGGGACGCCTGCGGAATCTCGACGACGTACTCACCGAATTGACGGCCGGTCCGTTGGGCGAAAGCCTCGCCGATGACAAAGTCGACCTGCCGGTGGCCGCCGGCCGCCCAGCCGCCAAGCTGTTCTCGCCGGACGACACCGTGGCCTTGCCCCACCGGGTAGGCACGAAGTCCGGAATGCCCGACCGTGTTCTGCTGCTGATCAACGGCGGCGGGAGTTACCTGATCATTCGTGGTGACAATGCGTCGATCGGACGGGCCGCGACCACCCATCCCGCGGACATGGCCATATATAGTGATCTCAATGAGCGACATGCCAATGTGTCGCGCGTCGACGAGGACTATTTCCTCTTTTCCGCTAAGGAGATCGAGATCGGAGGCCGCAAGGCGAAGCACCAACTGCTCCGGGACAGCGATCGCATCGTACTGGGGCGAAAGGCCAAGATGACGTTTCGGCTGCCGAGCCGAAAGAGCCCGACCGCGGTGTTCGACCTGAGCGATACCACAAAAATGCCCAACGATGTGCGACGAATCGTGATGTTCAGTCGTCAGGCGACCATCGGTCAAGGTCCCACGGCACACATTCAGTGCCGACACGCGTCCCTACCACTCATCTTATTCGAAAGAGGCGGTGCATTGTGGATCAGGCCCAAGAGCGACGGCCACGTGGATAACGAAGCGCGTCCGTTGATCATGGGTGAAACGATGGAGATCGCAGGGGCGAGTCTGGTGGTCCAACCTTGGACCATCCGCACGCCCGGACGTACCGCCTGATATTTGAATCGATACGACCAATCGGATGGTCGTAGAGCCGACAAGTGCCGGAGTCTTAGCGAGAACAGCAGGAAGCAGCGAACCATGGCCTATACATTCAAACATGGTGATCGACCACTCGACGACTACACGATTCAGCGTGCCGTCGGCTCGGGTGGTTTCGGCGAGGTGTACTACGCCGTAAGCGACGGCGGACGTGAAGTCGCCCTCAAATACCTCAGAGAGAATCCGCAGATCGAATTGCGGGGCGTGAGTCATTGTATCAATCTGAAGAGCCCTCATCTGGTATCCATATTCGACGTCAAGAAGAACGCGGACGGCGACTACTTCATCATCATGGAATACTGCTCCGGTCCGTCGTTGCGCGATATGCTCATCGCAGAGCCGAAAGGGTTCGGTCCGCAAAAAGCCACGTTTTTTGTCAGAGAGATCGCCAAAGGCCTTTCTTACTTGCACGATCGCGGCATCGTGCATCGTGATTTGAAACCGGGCAACTTGTTCTACGACGACGGGTATGTCAAGATCGGCGACTACGGACTGAGCAAGTTCATCTCGATCTCGCGACATAGCGCCCAGACGGCAAGCATCGGAACCGTCCACTACATGGCCCCGGAGATCGGTAGTGGGAATTACTCGCACGGCGTCGATATTTATGCCCTGGGCGTGATGCTCTACGAAATGCTGCTGGGCAAGGTGCCGTTCGAAGGTTCGAGCATGGCCGAAGTGCTGATGAAGCACTTGACCGCCCAGCCGGAGCTAGACGAGTTGCCTCATCCCTTCGGCGATGTGATCCGCAAGGCGTTGGAGAAGGACCCGGCCAATCGATACCAAACCGTCAACGAAATGGTCGAGTCGTTGCTCGAGGTGGATGAGGTCAAACGAAGTCTGGACGGGTTCAGCATTCGGAGTCTCGAAGGTGCGGTACGTCAGGGGGGCGCCGTTCCCGCACCGTCGCCGGTTCCGTCGCCGAATCCCTACCACGGGGCGCGAAGCCCCCAACCGCCGCCACCACCGCGTCAGGCTCCCAAATCGACGGAGCTACCGAAACGACTGGCGCGCACGCAGGATCGGATCTCGCGCAAGATCAAACAGAAAATTGCGAAACTCGACAAAGGCAAAGGAAAGCCGCGTGCTGCCCGGCCGGTGTCTCCGCCGGAGACGCCGGTCGAATTGCCGCCGCTAGAGGAGCTGCGACCGGCTCGAGGTCAGGCCATCGTGATGACCGTCATTCTAGCCATCGCCATGGCAGTCTTCTTCGCCAATTGTTTCCACGGAGAAGTCGGTGCGTCGGCGGGTATGATGACTATGGCCATGGTTCTAGGGCTGTCACTCGCGCGACGTGCCGTGCGATGGTTCAACGTTCCCTACGGCAAGAACTTTTCGTCACGGGTCATCCATGCGGGGTGTTGCGCTCCCTTGCTGGGAGTTGCCGGTATGCCGATGCTTCAGTCCTTCAAGTACCATGACGCCGGTCTGGCCGTTTGGCTCGGTTTGATGATCGTCGCGGTATTCGCCGACTGGCGCCGTCATTTCGAGCGGGGTTTGGTCGGACGTGTCAGTTTCGGTAGCGCTATTTGGGTAGGATTCGGGGCACTGTTGGCGACTGCTATTATGGGAGCGATCTCCAACTCCGAGCCCGATGATCTAGTGCTGCTCTCGGCCGCAGTTGCCGGAATGGTGACACTGATCGCACAAGCAACGGGTAGGAAGGCGATCCCCATCACTGGCGAACGCGCGCGGCACCCACTGGAAAATGCCCAAGAGTCGGGTCAAGAGCGAACGGACGTGCAAACCCCTGAACAATCGCATGCCGGCCCGCCGGTTGCCGTACCTGTGGAAGGAGAATCTTCGATGCACGCGGAATTTGGTTTCCAAGGGATTAGCTCCGGAAGAAGCCTGGAGCGCTGGGGCGCGACACGCGGCTTCTTCGGAATCGTCTCCTTCCTTCTGGTAGGCGGCATGATTTCAACCATCTTGCTGGCTGCCCTTGCCGATTGGCGCCATGACAATACGACCGGCGTCGTCTTGGGTAGCATTGCTTGCGGCACGATGATGCTGTTTACGATACGCAAGGTGACGCCGATGAGCCAACCGGGATTCTGGCGTGAGTGGCTTCGACCGTTCCTAATGACCGTATCTCTCTTTGGGATTGGTGCCACGATTACTTTCATGGCACGGCACCTCGGCGACGAGGGGGTCGAAGGAGACGTCGCGATGATTACCGGCTTGGTGATGTCGACGATGATGTTCTTTGTTGTGGCTGCATTGCGAGGAAAGCGTCGTGAAGCAGCCCCATTTGTTACGAATCAACCGGATGACGGATTCAAGCCGCAGGCGCCGAAGTCGTCGTAGCGTACGGTCCATCAGCGGATCGATGAACGAAATGCTGACATCCGCGAGAAGGGCTTTATCGAGTGACAGGCAAAAATTATGAATTGGACATGGATATTGGCCGCTTTGGTAGCCTTCGTGGCCTTGAGGCATAGCAGGCAGGGACAGGAAAACTCCACCGGGTCCAGGTGGAGTCACCGGTCTATCATGGTGGCGTGCATTGTCTTTGCGTTCCTGTTTCTTTTCATGGGAAACCGAGGGCCGTTTCGCAATGCGCGTCTTCGAGTGCCGAATCCGCCCACCGTTGATTTTCCCGAGATTCCGCGCATGCCGAATCCTGCGATCGAAGCCTCCCGAGGCAAGGAAGAGACCGTTCGGGGAGAAGGCGAGCGATGCGATTCCTTTCTTCAGCCCGCTCAGCTCTTGCGTCAACTGGCCAGACCTGACCTCCCAGATTAAGATCCCACCTCCTCCCTTATAGGACCCCACGCCAGCAGCTAGTTGTGTCCCGTCCGGGGAGAATGCCAGGCTGTTGATCTCCGTCATCGGTCCACTAAGGCTGCCCACCTCGATCCCCGTTCCCACATCCCATATATTCACTTTCTGCTTCTCATCTTGGGCAGACAAAAAGAACTTCTTTGCTGAACCGGATGCCAGGAATCGACCGTCTGGCGAGAAAGATACGGCATGGATTTCCCCGTCGAGTTCCCACCGACGAATCTCTCCTCCCGTCTTCAGGTCCCAGATGC
>JADFIX010000164.1:0-1171 GCA_022566435.1 Planctomycetota bacterium | reverse complement strand
TCGGCACCGCCCGAAGCAATCGTTTTTCCGTCCGGCGAATAATCTAGCGCCAGCAGGCTCCCCACGTGACGGAACCGGATCGAGCCGAGCCGTCCAATCGCCCCCTCCGGCAGGCGGTCCCCGTAGAGGTCGAGGCGGGGCTCTGGCAACTGATCCTTTTGCTTCTCTTGGGGCGGGAGAGTTTGATGGGCCGAGGCTACGAAGAGGAGGACGGCGATCGCCGCGAGGATTCGCATGACAGCTAATTCACGGAAGCCTGAGCATCGAGGCGGCCGAGCGCACCTAAAGCGTGCCTCTTCTCAATGCTCCAGGGGGATGATTCAGCGACACTCTTCAGAAGTGCCCGCGCTTCGTTGGTACCGACGCGCTCAAGCACTCGCATCGCTCTCTGCCTTCCAAGCAAGTGGTTAGGAAAGTCCTGGAATGGCCAATGAGGGACGCTCAGGATAGCGGTTGCACGCTCCCGTAGCTCCGGGGAGGGTGAGTCTTGGAGCGCCTTCATTAGGGCCGGACGTGCCTCTTCTCCGTTTTGCATTAGAAACTTGTTCGCCCTCTCTCGCACATCGAATTCGCTGTGATCGAGGTCACGGACCTTCGCCTGGATCCTGGCGCACAGCGGATCAGGTGGGAGCCGCAACTTCTCTCTCAGGAAGCCAAGGGAGACTTGGCTGGATCGAGTGAGCCTATCAATCGCCCGGTGGGCTCTCCGTGCGTCCCCGCCGGCAAGGTCCTTCCACAGGACTTCAAGTCTTGAAGAGGGGACGTCCTCCGTCTTGCTCTTCGAGTCCCAGCCGAGATCGGCTACGTTCCAAAACAGGATGGTTGAGTCTCCGCCCGCGGATGCCAGCGTCCTCCCGTCAGGAGAAAGCCTGACACACGCCACATCCCCTCGGTGTCCTCGCAAGACACCGAGCTGCCGTCCGGTAGCGGGATCCCAAGCTCGGATGGTCTCGTCCCAGCTGGCCGAGACTAGCGTCTTTCCATCCCTTGAGAAGACTAGACTGGTGATCCCGTACGGGTGAGCTTTCCATCGAAGCACTTCCTCACCACTCCATATCTCCCAAAGCCGCAGGACTCCCGTCTCGCCTCCTGTTGCAAGGAGAGATCCTTCCGGGGAGAAAGCGACGGCGAAGACCTGATCCTCATGGCCTCGGAGCGAGAGGACATCCTG
>JADFIX010000163.1:340-7349 GCA_022566435.1 Planctomycetota bacterium | reverse complement strand
CCCTATGGACCAGCCACCCATACCACACCCCATACACCGTCAGCAGGACGAAGAACGTCCGCAGGCTGTACTGTAACCAGCGGCGGCGGGGTTTCGGCTTGTCGGGTTCGGTGGTCATGGGGATGGGGCGGGTGGCGACCAAATGATTTCGCAGTTGGGCAACGCTTGGCGAAGTTCTTCGACTTGCTCTTTGCCCACTGGCGTGTTCTCGATGCTCAGGACTTGGAGGTTCTGCAACCCCGCCAAGGGGGTCAAGTTTCCTACTTGCGTGTTGGAGAGGTGCAACCATCGCAGCTTGGTCAATCCCGCCAAGGCGGTCACGTCGCGGACTTCGGTACTGGAGAAGTCCAAATACTGAATGTTCTTCAATCCCGCCAAAGGGGTCAGGTCACTCACGGGTGTGAAGAGGAAGTAAACGGCACGGACGTCTTGGAAATAATCATCGCCAAGAGACTCCCGCAACAGTTTTGGCCCCGGCGGCTCGGCGTCGACAATCGCATTGATATCCTCATCGAACTCGTAGCCGTAGTAAACAGTTCCACCCATCTCCTCAACCCACGCCACCGCCTTCCGTTGCTCATGGGCCCGATGGACTACAACGCCCAACCACACACAGAACACCGTCAGCACCACGAAGAACGTCCGCAGGCTGAACTGCAACCAGCGGCGGCGGGGTTTCTTCGGGCGACTATCGGACATCACTTTGCCCTCAAGCAACACGGCAGCCAAAATAAGGGAAGAAGGACCGGAAAGCCCGTCAATCTGGGCCGGGGCTGACTGGGAAACCCGCCCGGCTTCGCGATTTAGGTGTCACGGCTAACCACTTGCGGACATCTCGACGATCCATTTTGCAAGCTGGGCCATCTGAAACGTAACCAATGCCAGAGCACTAGAAAGCGGAATCATGAAAGGAATGCCCATGCACAGCGCGCCGGGAGGTACGAACAAGCGATCGTAGGCACAAAAGAGAAAAGGAATCGACAGCAATGCTACCCACCATCCAACGAAAAAGTGCAAGACCCAAGGAATGACAGTGCAGCAAACAACGACGAACCAATAGAACACCTCGACCTTGAGTGAAGGCTTTGCGGCTGATTCATCGGTGGTGGCCACAGTTCTTTGTTCCGCCAACCGATTCGCACAGCCGTCGCCGCTGGTCGCGGCACCAGACGGCCGTGCATGGGTTTCAGTTTACCAAGTCGTGGCACGCCGGCCTAACTTCAAGGGGATTCGGCACGGATGCCGAACTCTGCGGCTTCGTGCGCTGTTGGGCGGGGAGACCCGCCAGGCTACCCGATTTGGATGGCGAGGGTGGAGGGTTCGGGGATTACGGCTGCGGTGACCTTCCATGCCAATCATGACCGCACGAAAGGCATTGCTGGGACTTGGGACTCACCAAGACCCGATGGCAGGCCGGGCATCGCGAAATAGAGATGCGGTGGCGATTCGCCTCGAAGACGCGTTTGAAAATCTGCGCTTCGAGCCTTGTGAATGCGGCATGAAAATGCGGTGCTAGGTCTGCTGGCAGGCCTTGATCCGATTGGTCAGATCGAGACGAATTCACGAAATCCCAGAATCGGTCGCGAACGTCCGCTGGAAGCTCGTCGCGGATCATATCTCGCGACGGAACACACTCGTGCGGTCGAACGATTTCAGGATAGTTTCGCCAAACGTACCGCTTGATGGCCTCCTGCTCATCGTCTTCTCGGGCATTCATCGGGCGCGAGCCGCGTTGGGGATGGGATGGAACGATCTGAACGCATCGGTTCCGCACAGCCGTCGCCGCTGGTCGGGACGCCTGACCGGCCGTGCATGGGTTTCAGTTTGCCACGGGTTGGAGCGCTAGCCTACTTTCGAGACGATTCGGCGCGGATGCCAACCTCTACGGATTCGTGCGCTGTTGGGCGACGCGACTGTGGCAAGCGGTTACCACCACGCATTGCGACGGTAGAAATAAAGGAACAGGTGAATCAAGAACAAAAGGGCTCCGAGGCCAGCGACCGAGTAACAGCAGCCGGCAAGAATGCCAGTGGCGCCGAACAGCCAGCACAAACCTGCGGCCGGAAACCCGACGACTGAAAGAAGCGAGCCGGCAATGCACGTGTTGATTTCCCAGCGGGCACCGGCAGAGGCGTGGAACGCGACGTATCTGTCGAAGGCGTCGTCGGGCTCGGAGTCCGGAGCGCTTTGTTCTGACATCGCTCTTGGTCGCACAACGGTTAGCGTTGCCGTCGCCGACGTGGCGACGGCATTATCCTGCTCCTACTCGTACTGCTGGCGCCTGGTGCTCGGCACGGCGCGCTGCGTTGAACGTCACTCCGGTGATGCCGTGTCCACCTGCGGCGGTTCGCCAGGGGAGCGGCGAGGGTCGTCCGCACGATCCGGATCGACTGCGGCCACGGTTCGCCCATCCGTGATGAAAACGCGCCCGTGGCCGTCCTCGCCCAAGATCTTATGGAAATTCGTCTGGGTTTCGTCCGTGACGGGAATCGTCTGCTGGCCGTCCCAAATGACGCAGCCTTTTCGGTATTGTGCAATCCACGCCCGGCCTTTGCTATCGACGAACGTGCTGGAATTGCCAGGATGCCAATCGCCGAGCGAAAGTGGCGCGCGTGAGATACGACCCTGGTCATCCACCAGCCAGAGCTTTTCGCGAACCTCTGCCGTGCCGCCTGGCTCGACGACGACGTTCGCCCAGAAGAGTACGTGACCGGCGCCGTCCTGACCGAAGTAGCGACCCGTGTGAATTGCGTGGCCGTCAACGAATGTTTCAGACGATTGTTTGGATTCCAACCGTTGGATCAAATCACGCACGCGGAACACCACCTCGGGGTCAGCTTGAGAAGGCAGGATTTCGCGCAGCACGGGCAGGATGTGCGGACCTCGCTGGGCAAGTCGGGATTGGGCCGCCTCGCGCTCTCTGAATTTGGCGGCGCCGAGCTGGCGAACATCGTCTTCGACTCCACGAGCCGCATCCTTTGGCGGCGGCATTTTCCAAACGTCGCGCGCCGTTCCCGACTCAGGGAAGACCAGCGTCCGACCGCCTGCGAGGGGGACGATCGCGGCAATTTGCTCCAATTTGCGTCCGTCATTGTCGCAAGTGACCTGACGCCAACTTTGGCCATCATGCACGAAATAGCCCAGCGTTCCGCTCCAACCGTATGCGCCCCACCTGGACCAAACGTACACGCGCCCACGCTGGTCCTCGGTGAACATCGTGGCATTGAACGACTTGATATCACTGGCGTAGCGGCCTTCGTCGATATTTCGGCGGTAAAGGTGCTTGTAGCTCCACACATCGCCGCTGAGAACATGGACGCCGATCCGATCGCCGAAGTACAGTCGCCCGCTGCTGCTTTCGTAGACGGTTTCCGTGAAAACCAGGGCGGGAGACTGCGGATCGCGCTCGTTGTAGCCGCCCCGCTTCGACTCAGGCATGACAGAGCGTTCGATCCACCGCGTTTTGTGCGGATCATAGCCGAGCAGGAGTTTCGACGTCGAAGCCGGAAGCAACCAGATTCGTTCGGCGCGGTCGAAGTGGAGAATCAGACCGCCGCCGGAGTGGTGCATCTGCGCGCCCCGCACCCATGGCGCCTTGAGTTTGTAAGATGCCTCGACCTGCGATTTCACCTGATTGAGCGTGGCCGAACCCTCCGCCGAAAACCAAGGGCGGCCCGTCCGGTCTATCACCACATGGCGCACGTCGGAAGGGTATGTCTGCCAACGGACTTTCCGGGGTAAAAGGTCGAACCGTTCGCCCGCTTGCACGTGGCCTTGGATTGCCAGCAGGCAAGCGGCGAGTGTCAGCACAAGAGTTTGCATCGTCCCGTTGCAAATTCGATTAGTCCCGCGCTGTCGCATCTTCATCGGTTCGGTTCCGTGCGGGTCAATTGCACCAGGTCACTCAACAACAACGGCGGAGATCGCGCTGGCGCAAGCGCCGCCGCCAGCTTGTGCGTCGGCGTGTATCTTAGCAAGTATCCGTGCGTCGGTCGCGATCAACGGGCGGCCGAAGGCGAATTGCGTGACCTTCCAGGTGAGGGTGTCGCGGACGCGATCGCTTTCGAGCTGCGTTTGTCACGCGCCTCGAACCGCCGAGTGCGTCAAGGCGCACGCTACGTGGCGTGGGGCCCGGCGGGGAGAACCGCCCGGCTACCCGATTTGGGCGGAGATGCAGGTCAACATCTTGCGTATACCCAAGTAGCATAGAATTCATCCCCAGAGGCCAAGGCGTACCAAGCGACGTTGATGAACAGGAGCCAACAGAAGAGATAGAGCTTCGACTTCAACCGATGGCGAGCCAAGAATGCCATTCCGCTGGGGATTACGATGAGCGAACTGAGTGAGACCAGTAAAAAGACTGGCCACGCAAAGTGGAGGTGAGCCTCATCGCGGAATTCATGCAGAATTTCGTTGCGAATGTAGAGAAGCACAAACGCGGCCATCGCGGCGTGCAACCCGACGATCAACGGCACAGCAAGAACTTCTACAGTCTTTCGCAAAACGATGCGGCCTTCGCCTCCTATAGCTCGGTCCTGTGGTACCGACATTGTTCGCTCCGCCAACTTGTTCGACCGCCCAACGGTTCCGCACAGCCGACGCCGCTGATTGCGACTGAAGACAGCCATGCACGGGATTCAGTTTACCAAATGCTGGAGCGTTGCCCAAAGTTAAAGGCGATTCGACATGGATGCCGAACTCTGCGGCTCGTGCGCTGTTGAGCGACAGATTACGCAGTGTCTAGCTAGGCTTGGTCCTCCTTCATGTTTGCTTTGTCGGTCGTCCGTTGGTGCCAGTCGGACCCACAATGAAAACACTGCTGAGCCTCGGACGTAGCCAGCGGCTTGCTACATTCCGGGCACAAGGGGCCTGGGCGCGACACCGCAAGCGATTCACTACGCTCCGAGACCAGCACGAAGAACGTCCGCAGACTAAACTGCCACCAGCGGCGGCGGGGTTTCGGGTTGGCGGGTTCGGTGGTCATGGCGCGGCCTGATTTTCGCCCATGGTACCCCATTTCGGCGGATTGCCGAAAACCGACGCCCCAGACTCGCCCCTAACGAGCGCCGAGCACCGAACGCGAGTCAAAGTGCATGCGGAATTTGGCCTGTTGGCTGGTCTTGGAAACCACTGTTCAGATTCCCCGGCTTGTCGCAACGACAGCCCAGGCGGCGATGACCGCGAGGAGGTATACAAGGCCTAGGAAACACACGAAGGACGATCTACGAAGCGCCGGGTCAGCGTCGCGGCAGAAAAGCCACACCAGCGGCGTGGGGACTAACCTGGGAACAGGATGCCAAAAAACGCCAAACGAATGCCAGAAGATCCATGGGACGGGAAGGTAGATCAGCGTCAATAGAGCGAAGACGAACAGTCCTGTAGGCAACCCAGCGGGACGGTTGCCGAAGGCCTTCGCAAAAGTGTCTAGGCTTGCCGATTCGAGACAAGCCAATACGAGGATGGCGTAGAGCGTTACGGACAAGAACGCCGTGGCTCTCCCTCGGAACAAGAGCAAGTTATGTGTTGGAGCGTCGTCTGGGGACGACCGGACCGTACACCACATCCCCAGCGCCCCGAAAAAGAGAAACAACACGCCAAAGAGCAGCGGAATGAAAAACGGAGAATAGACCTCCGGTTCGAGGATCGCCGTTGAAGGGTCATCGGGTTTAACATAAACGGTGACCCGGCTCCCCACCGGATAGCGTGCCACAATACTCTCCGGTCGGCCCCATCCGCCCGGATTGTCAAACACGTCGAACGAGAGTTGGCTGGAAGCATAGGGGACGTCGTCGACCGTGTAAGTGTAAATGACCGAGTAATCGTAGCGGCCATTACCGTCGATTTGCGACTGAACGATTCGCCCCTCGACCGTGGGCCAATGTCGACTCTCTCGGGCCAGCCGCAGTTGCCCCGCATTCCACACGAGAATCGCGATGCCGGCGCACAGAAACCCCAGTAATCCAAGGACGCCAACGGCCGTATTCACGACTCGCTTCATGGTTTGTGAGTCTTGCGTTCAAGGCAAGCCGCACAACGAAGCAACGAGCAGGTTGACCGCGCTGGGGGAAATCGGCTAATACGCAATTGAAATCGTTCCCTTCAAAGCGGTCAACTAGCGCAGCAGATTGGCAGATTGAGCGTCCGCAGCCTCCAGCCACACGCAAGCCACCGTCAGCAACACAAAGAACGTCCGCAGGCTGAACTGAAACCAGCGGCGGCGGGGCTTGGACGGAGTGGGGTGGTCGGTGGTCATGGCGGCTCTGTTGAGAAGGGAATTTGTACCGCCGCCCCAACGGGTGGCACGGCCGTCGCCGCCCGTACCAAAGGAGTGAATCTTGAACCACTGAAGATTCTACCGACATCACCGCGACTCGCACTACGGCGAATGGGAATCCACTTTCTGGTCGTCGCATGTTGGGCGTGCGATGTGTGCGTTGGCGAACAGCCCCAACAGGTTCCTTTCGTGTGAATCTTCGATGCACCGCTTGATCACGTCCACGAGTTCCTGCGGCTTCCAAACCCACGATTCCTGCGACAGGAGTTTGGGATTCCGAAAGTCAAGCGAACCGAGCAGTCCCTCAATCTCCCGCAAGGCAGCAGAATGCACGTATTTGCGGCCCGGTGGCTCGGCTCCGGCCCGCACTTCCAGCAGAATCCCGTCGTGCTCGCCTTCGTCATTGGTCCACGTAACGTAGCGCGCAGCACGCACGTCGGCCCATGAAATCAGCACCGGTCCGCGCAATGCGTAGACGCCGCACCAGATGCCGCACCGATCAATCGCAAGCCCCATGCGAGAGGTACACCAACCAAATACCACGGCAGTCAGCGCGAGCACTCCGAATCCGGTAACAACCAGTCGCCCCCACAGCGGGCCGAAGTCGCCAATGAACCACGGGACCAGGGCGAAGAGAAGTCCCAGGGCAAAACTCACCACATACCCGATGGCGTTCTGACGAACGACGTAAACTGGATTTGAAGCACGCACTGCTGAGCGCCCAACGGGTTCGCA
>JADFIX010000163.1:0-330 GCA_022566435.1 Planctomycetota bacterium | reverse complement strand
GCGTTTTAGTGTACCAAGTTGTTGATCGTTGCCCAAAAATTCAAGGCGATTCGGCAGGGATGCCGAACTCTGCGGCTGCGCGCTGTTCGGCGGTCAGTCACTTCGACTGGTCGAGAAACCTGAAAACAACTCCTCGATATCCCATGTCTTGGCCACGTTATCAAGCGTACCAGACGTCACGACAACCTTCTGTTTCGGGATGTATGAAAGACTGGACACAGGCCCCCGGTGAAGTCCCGACACGCTCTGAATCTCATCAGTCTGAACGTCCCATAGCTTTATCTGGCCGGGCCAAGCGGATGATATGACGA
This sequence comes from Planctomycetota bacterium, assembly GCA_022566435.1. GTDB lineage: Bacteria > Planctomycetota > Phycisphaerae > UBA1845 > UBA1845 > JADFIX01. The sequence goes on along the minus strand of JADFIX010000163.1, from coordinate 19 downwards.
ATGATATGTAAACAGACGG
>JADFIX010000162.1 GCA_022566435.1 Planctomycetota bacterium | reverse complement strand
TTTTGCATCGGCAATACCCAGGGATTAACCGCCCGGTAATGATAATACTTGGATTCGTAACGGAAGGGTCCGGGAGTGGTCCAGCACTTGATGATCAGGTCGTGGGCTTCTTCAAATCTTTCCCTGTTCTGAGTAAGGATTTCTTCGCCAAGAGTCTTGATCGCAACGCTTTTGACACTTCCCATAGACATCATGTGGGACTGCAGCTATTAAAAGTTATGGTTTGAGGCGGGTGACCTCTAAATAGGTGACATCTCCCTCATTGTCCACGAGTGCCCAGAGCATTCGTGCGCGAATAGAGTGAGCGAGTCTCACCGCTCGGGAGAGCTCCTGAAAACTGGAGCGGTAATCTTCTGGAATGGCGTAGACGATCCATTTAGTGTGTTCAGATGGGGCTTTGGGTCCACGTTTCACACCAACACCGCGCTGATACACCCGGAAATCGCAGCCAAATTTGAAGCCGGTTTTGACCACCAGACCGCGGTCCCGCAGATCTTTAAAGACCGTGAAGCGCTCGTGCATGCGCTTGTCTTTCTTGTGGGCATGCCCCAGAAGGCGGGTGAACGACAGCTTCCGCTCACGGGAGACAGAAAGGCGCTTTTTCTCGACCAGGTACAGTGCTTCAACGAGGCTGAGTTCCAGCCTGTCGGCTACCTGTTTGCCGTAATTTCGCTCCACGAGTTCCTCGAAGTCTTTGTCGACCACCACGCGAGTGGAGAAGAGCTTTCCTTTTGGAATGTATTCAGTCATAGGATCACTGGGACGAGGGAGAATCGAACTCCCAACTCCTCGTTGGCAACGAGGCCGTCCAACACGGCATCGACAAAGGGCTCTGAGGCCACCAACTGCTGCACTACCTCCTCGGTGGTCCCGCCTGCGTAAGGCACCACATCGCCCGGTGCCCCCCCCAGGAACATCGAGTCCGAACGAATACGCGTGCGTGACCGTTTCCTGCTCAATATCTGGAACGGTGATGTCCAGTCGGTCAAAGTGAATGAGCTCACCGACCTTTTGAGCAAAACGTTCATAGATGTCGTTGATCTCCAGAGAGGGAAATCGCAAGCCATAGTGTTCTGGAGAAGAGTTGTAGACCTTTCGATAAGTGAGTGCCAAAAAATCTACGACCTGCTTGGCGTTGATCTGTCACGAGACGATGTAAAATGCGAGAGTTCTTACAATGACCTGCTACCTGGTGTAGTGCAGGATCTCAAAGCTGTGGGTTTGGCCAGAGAGTCGGACGGTGCGGAGTGTGTGTTCCCCGACAACGTCAACTGGCTCGTCAACGCGTCTTGCGAGGTCTCCGTGATCCGCATAGCACCGCGCAACCTGTCCGTGATCAACGGCGCAACTCTGACCATCGAGAGCACAGGCGAGCTCATCCTTGATATGCGCAACTTCCGGATCGACATCGATCCCCAATCGCGCATCGTGGTCGAGGACGGCGGCCGAATCCGCAGCAACCAGATCGGTCCGCTACTCGTCAGGCGTGTCGACGGCGGCACATTCGGTTACTACCTGAGACGGGTAGGCGGTGGCTTCTTCGACAGCATCAACCCGGATTTGTCCTTTCATCCCAGTAGTACGATCAAGGTGCTCTACATGATCGAAGCGCTGCGGCAGGTGGACGCCGGCACACTGAATCTGGGAACGACTCAGCTGAATAGCTGCCCGGGCGCCGACACCGACGGCGACAGCCTTCCGGACGATTTCACGCTGATCGCGGGCCCCGGACAGACCTGCCCGAACTCGTTTTCCCAGGCATCGGGCGGTGGAGGGGGTGGAAACTGCGCTGTCACCACGAATACCGCAAACAACTGCGGGTTCCCGACGATCAACTACGGCCTCGGCCTGGGGATGTGCGCGATGATGAAAGTGTCCAACAATCCGGCATCCAACGCCATCCAGGAGGCGGTCGGCGCAGGCAATCCGCAGACCGGCTGGAACAACATGCTGAACAACGCCGGCGCGACCATCGGGCTGTCGGCCACGTCGCTCGCCAATCGAATGGGCTGTGGTGGCCCGAACAACGCGATGAACAACCAGACGACGCTCCGCGACCTGGGACTGATGTTCGAGCAGATGGCCACGAATCCGGCGGTGCTGTTTCCGGCAAACCCCCCGGGTGCCTTCAACTTCGTCAACACAAACGCCTACAACTTCATGGATAACCACGTCAATGAGCTGAATGTGACCAACATTCCGAACATCGTGAACGAGCAGGCCGGCGAGATGGGCCTCGACATGACGACTATTAACAATTTTTTGGCAGCGGTGCGATTAGTACACAAGGGCGGCTCGAACAATACCAGCAATTCGAACCCCGTCTTCAGGACTATCGCCGGCTGGGTGTCGTTTCCGATCAACGGTGGAGCCGACACGCGCGACTACGTCTACGGCGTCTTCGTCAACAATGCGACCCCGGACGTCGACAACGATGGCGACGGCGTGAACGACGATATCAGCCTCGGGGCGCTGAATAACGAATCCACTGAAATGCTGCGTCCTGTGATCCGGGATGCGCTCGAAGCTTTCTGACCACGAAAGGGAGGCGACCACCGACCATCGCGGACATGTATGCCGATGGGCAGGCAAGGCTCGCCAAGCGGCGCCATTTGCGCCCGATCTTAGCGGAGACAAAAACGATGTTCACACCGAAAGCATGTTCCCTGATGTTCGGAACGGTGATCTCCAAACCTATCGTTGCGCGGCGGCGTAACGCGAATGGACGCGTACTGCCTCCCCACATGGCCAAGGCGAAGCCTGAATGGGACACCAAGTCCTTCCGTGGGTTGCCGGACCAAACCAATCAACGCAATGTGTCCTCCGGAGCTAGATCATGAATGCTGCCCAAAAACTTGCAACACTCAGCCTTGGTGCGACGTTACTATTGCTGCCGGCGCACGGTTCTGTCTTGGCCGATCAGATCAAAGCTCCGATCGTTTCGGCCGGGACCGTGACGACGACGAACGGCTCATTACTGAACGTCGGGCAGACCACCATCGGACTGTCTAGGAGCACAACGCACATTATGCATACCGGCGGAATTCCGGCCATTATTTCCTTCTCGGACGCACGGATTCACGGCGACCTCGACGGCGACCGCGACGTGGATCTGGACGATCACGCGATATTCGTGGCCTGCCTGAACGGACCGGACGTCAACACCCCACCGCTCCGATGTACGCAGGAGCAATTCGACCTGGCAGACCTCGAGGTCGACCGGGATGTAGATTTGCACGATTTCAAGTTCTTTCTCGACGCGGTGACCGCAAATTACCCAACCCGATGAATACTGATTCGATGCATGAAGTCGGTCGTTCGGGCAAGACCCATGCTGCCAATGCCGGATCGTCGGTTAAACGGAAAAGTATTGGCGGGGCAACATCCATGGAAGTCGGCGTAACACGTTGTCGCCCACGTCGGTTATTGGCGCTAGTCATCGCAACGTTCGCAAGCGATGCAGTGTCCATTGAGCCGGTTCCGCTCGCCATCTCAAATCCTGGGTTTGAGGCAGACTTCGTCAGCGAGGGCTGTTTCGAAGTGTTGTTCCCCGCCGCTTGGCCGGTTTACGATCCCAACGGCATACTCAATGGCGGCGGGAATTCGGTTGGAGGTTTGAACCTACCGCCAGGATCGGTTTTCTTCCCCGCCGGCGCTCCGCAAGGCGATCACGCCGCCCTCGTTTTTCTTTCAAGTACGATTGGGGCGGGCCCTGCGGGTCTGACCCAGGTGTTAGGCGATACGCTTCAAGCGGATACGACCTATACGCTTACGGTTCAGGTCGGCAACATCGCATCAGGCATCGGACCTCCGCCCTGCGACGTGTTCGGGTTCTTTGATCTGGACGGGTTTCCGGGCTACCAGGTGCAGCTGTTGGCCGGGGGTGTGGTCATCGCAGAAGATGATAACTCGCTTGCCGCCACCATACCGGAGGGCGAGTTTCGGCTGAGCACGATCCAGGTAAGCGTTGGAAACACTCATCCTCAACTCGGTGACCCGCTGGAGATTCGCTTGATCAATCTGAACGTGGCCGATACCCCAGGAGACCCGGGCATCGAAGTCGACTTCGACGACGTCCGGCTCGTTGCCCAGCCGGCCTGCGCGGCGGTCGATGGCGATTTCGATACGGATTGCGACGTAGATCTGGACGACTTCGGGCAGTTCAGATTATGTGTCGGTGGTCCCAATCAGCGACCGTCAAAAAGCTGTCCCCCAGGCGTCGATGCGGATCTTGACGGTGACCTGCACGTAGATCTGATCGACTACGCCATTTTCTCGGCGAGTTTCACGGACGCGAGGGAAGCTGAATAGAGGGAACTGGCCGACCGCCGTGGTGGTATCAATGACCCGAACAGTGGCTTTGCCGCGAAAAAACAGATATCCGCAAACGTCACTTCAACGCAACCATGACGTCAAATGAACCCCGCAACAAGCAACGCCAAAAGCGCCGGCAGTTGATAAAACAGCAGCAGTGGAATGGACGCCACAAGTTCGCGTTTGTGCGCTCGCGGGACCCGACTACGGCACAGGCAAGCTGCGATGGTGATCAACAAATACCACGACAGCGCTCCCGCCGTAAGAAACAAGCCAATAAACGGCGCGAGCACGAATAGACGCGGCGTATCATCCATGCTGCGTCCCCGAACGGCCTGAATGACCAAGGCGATAAACAGCATGGCGAAGGGTGATAGAAAACCGCCGGCGAATAGATACGCCACGCGTTGGCGCCATCGAAGAATATGGAAATAAGGCCTGAGAGCTTCGGCCGAACGCAACTTCATCTCTTCAAAGGATTCGAATGTGACGCCGCATTCCGGGCAGCGCGTCTCGGTTTGTGCCCGGAGATCGTAACCGCAGTCCGGACAGGGGATGTCGTCCGAGTCCGGCGATTGCCTATTGGACATCGATTTGACTCTCCACAAGACGAGCACGGGCGATGCACCATACGACGATTAAAGTCCCGGACCTGCTGTTCAAGCAATGACATCTGGCATCGCGCGGCGGGTTATCGGGAACCCTTCGGACAGAACGCATGTCCGTGCAAGTCTGCATAAGAAACGGGCAAGCCCTTCGAATCACCTACTTATTCCGCGCCGCGGCCCGCCGCCGGAGTTCCGCGTCGATGAACGGCTGAATCTCGCCGTCGAGCACACCTTGCGTATTGGACGTGGTCTCCCCCGTGCGGGCGTCCTTGACCCTCTGCTCGGGATACAAGAAGTAACTGCGAATCGAGTTCCCCCAGCCGATCTGACCCCGATCGCTGTAAATCTTCGCCAGCTCGGTGTCGCGCTTGGCCTGTTCCATCTGGAAGATGCGCGAGGCGAGCATCTTGCGCGCCGTCCCGCGGTTCTTATGCTGCGATCGTTCGTTCTGGCACTGGGCGACCAGACCCGAGGCAAGGTGCGTCAGCCGAACGGCCGACGACGTTTTGTTGACGTGCTGACCGCCCTTGCCGCTGGCGCGATAAGTGTCCTCGCGCACGTCCTCGTCCCAGTTGACCTCGACCGTGATTTCGTCGAATTCCGGCTGCACGTCCACCGAGGCGAAGCTCGTTTCGCGCTTCCCTTGCGCGCTGAACGGCGAGATGCGAACCAACCGATGAACGCCCGTTTCGCACGAGAGATAGCCATACGGATACGGGCCCCGCACGAGCAGACTACACGATTGAATCCCCGCGTTCTCACCAAACCGCATGGATAGCTCTTCGACGTTGTAGTCATTCCGCTCGAAGTATCGCAGATAGAGCCTGAAGAGCATTTCCGCCCAGTCGCAGGCATCGTCGCCGCCGGTGCCGGCCTGGATGTTGAAGTAACAGGGCCGATCGTCGTTCGGACCGTTCAGAAGCGTCAGGAGTTCGACGTGGTCGGTTTCTGTGATCAGGACGGTAAGCCCATCTTCCAATTCACCGCGGACTTCGGCGTCGTCGCCTTCGGCGAGAAGATCGAGCATGGCCTCTAGGTCTTCCACCTTGAACAACACCGCGCGGACCGGATCTACGGTCGCCTTGAGCGACTTGAGTTTGCCGACCGTTTCTTTGGCCGACTCAGGATTATCCCAAAAACCTGGAGCGGCCATCTCTTTCTCGACGACCGCTAGCGCTTCGAGCTGTTTCGGGAGGTCAAAGAGAGTCCCGAATGGCGATGATACGATTGGACAGGTCCGACAACGTGGCTTCTGGATTCTCGAATGCCATAACGGTATGCACCTTTCGATGATCGCCGGCTAACCGACTCTACGGCAGCAGGCGGGTTGCGCTGAGTATGATAACATCTTCGACCGGAAGCGATACCTCACCGCCCGGGCCGAATGGATTGAACTCCGTCTCGACGTTTGCGATAGTTTCAATCGTATCGAATCCGTCCACCACGCGTGCGAACACGGTGAATCCCTCGACACCCGGAAAATCGTTTTCGTCGACCAAACTCACGAAAAATTGCGACGTTCCGGAGTCCGTATCGCTACCCACCAGCGCCAGGGCAACATCGTAAAGCGCGAGGGCCGCCTGCCCCACCGATTCCGAGGCCACCGGATCGCGCGTGGGATCCTGGAAAGTCAATTCTCCGTCCTCGCGCTTGAAGCCGCCCCCCTGAATGACGAACGGCTCCGGCATGTTGACTACGCGATGGATGACAACGTCGACGTAGAACCCGGTGTCCACGTAAAAGAGGAAATTCGCGGCGTGCAGGGGCGTCTGCTGTCCGTCCAACTCGATGGTGAACGATCCCAGTGTGGTCTCCAAGACCACGCGCGGCGTCTCCGTCGTGACGGACACCACTTGCAACTCGCGTATGACGTCCACCGTCGCTCCGTCTTCCGTGGGAATCGTCACCGTCAGTTCGAGACGAAGCGTCTCGTCGGCCTCCGTCGTGAGGGTGGGGTTCTGCGCCGTGGCGTCGTCCAATGCCGCGGTACCCTCCAGCACAGACCACAAGAACGTCAGTCCCTCCGCCTCAGTTTCGAGCGTGATGCTCAGATCGGTCGGTTCGCCCGCGGTCGCCAAGCCGGGATCGGCCACGGTGAAAGCCGATTGCACGTCCACGTCGACGGTATCGCTGGCGGTGAAACTGCCGGCATCCGTGACGGTCACCTCGAAGGTGTACAGTCCGAATGCCGAGAATGGAGGCGTGGTCAGTGTTTCGCCCGTGGCGTCATCCAGGTCGAGTTCGGCGGGTCCGTCGACTAGCCGCCAGGCAAACGAGAAAGGTGGGATGCCACGTTCGGTGGCGGCCCTTAACCTCGCCGTTTCTCCCTCGAAAACCTCGTCCGATTCGTTGGTCGCCGTCACGCCGACACCCGGGTCCACGATCAGCTGCGCGAAGCCGGTCTGGGTTCGATTCTCGCTATCGGTAATCAGCACGCGGAAGACGTATCGAC
>JADFIX010000161.1 GCA_022566435.1 Planctomycetota bacterium | reverse complement strand
CCGTCCCAGCGCGTTCCACGGCAGCGAGCCACTCACCCTGAAGCGAAGGCTTCCCTCCGACCGATGTTAAGGTCAGCATAAGAATCGGATTTTTGGACCGAAGAATGACACGACGGACACGAAAGGTCACTTTCAACGTAATTCGGATCGCCTTGTGTGCTGCCGCGTTATGGATCGTCGCACAAGGCGTGACCCTTCGCGATCATATGACCCTGAAGGACAAGACGGTGCTCATCGGCTCGGTCACCCCTGACCCGGTAAACGCCGACATCTTTCACTTTGAATCACCCGACGGAAAGCGACAGGTCGTCCCACGCCGGCAGATCGAAGTGGACGAGAACGACGAACCTCTCATTGCCTACGGGCTCCTGTCCGCATGGCGCGGTAGCATCAAGGGACTTCTGCTATTGGCGATCCTCATTCATTTTCCGGTCGTCTTGCCGCAGGCCCTTCGATTCCAATGGCTGCTCCGCGCGCAGAACATTGTCGTGAGCTATTGGGAGTGCGTCAAACTCTCGCTGGCCGGCAACTTTCTGAATTTCGCCACGCCGCTCGGCTCGAACGCGGGCGATGTGTTCAAAGCCTATTTTGTGTCGCTGCACACCGATCGGAAGACCGAAGCGGCCACGACGGTGGTCCTGGATCGAATAATCGGTCTCGCAGGTCTCTTGTTGGTGATGGCGGTGATCACAACCATCAGTCCTCCTGATAATCTGCTTAGCGAGTTCAGTTCCTACGTGTTGTTTCTACTCGGCATCGGCGCTGTCGCCGGGCTGATCTACCTCTCGCCGATCGTTCGAAAACACTTGGTACCGCGTGCGTGGCTGGCGCGCCTACCGATGTACGATCAGTTACAGCGGATAGACAATACCGCACGCGCATTAGTCAAACGAAAAGGCGTGTTGGTCGGTGCGGTGCTGCTGACGGTGCTGCTACAGGGCGTTGCCATCGGGGCATATTTCACCGTGGCCGTCGGCGTCGGGCTCGACGCGAACGCCTCCAACGCTCTTGAATACTACACTTACTTCTATACGGGGGTATTGATCCAGGCGTTGCCGGGTCCGCCGCAAGGGCTCGGCACCGTGGAGCTGGCGTATCGGGTTTTCTTCGCCCCGTTCGGAAGCCCGGCACAAATTGTCTTCATGGCGGCCGCGATTCGGATTATCGTTCTGATCTGCGCGCTGCCCGGTCTTTTATCACACTGATCGGGGCGTACAAACCGCAGACGGAATCATCGAACGAACCACGCACAAATCCGCAGCCCGACACCTCGACCGCCACGAAAGATCGCTTGCGCCCCCCGCAAGATGTCGCCGTCCGGTAACCGTTCAGAGGCCCATCCTTATCGGCCTAAAGACCCTCCGTACGAAGCCCTAGACCGGGACCTCGCACGCAAAGCCGAGGGTTCTTAAGTATCGCTACCGCTAATCCGAAGTGAGATTGATTGGTATTGTTGCGCCACCGTCGTTTCCAAGGACCCACTGTTTTGCCAGCCGTCGAAACTACTGAACAATCCGTCGACGAGTTGCTGGCCGCTGCCTGCGACCGTAGCGTCGTGCTCCGGCTTCACTACGAAGACTCTTCGGGCGCTCAGGTGATCGGCAACACGCGAATCCGATCCTTGAACGAAAGGCAGATACTCGCCGACGCCATCTCTTTCGTAGACAAGAGGGAACGGATTCCGGTGGGGCGGCCCCTCTGGGCACACTTCAAGATTCGCGGCGACCGCCATCAGTTCCAAACCGTCATCGAGAATAGCCGCGTCCCCGTCGAGGAACCTGGTCGTGACCGATCGTACGGCGTGGCGCTGCGAAGACCGCCAGGCCTGTCGGAATCGCAGAGGCGGGCACACGTACGCGTTTCCGTGGCCGCGGGCGACGCGATCCAGGTATTCGTGGCACCCAGAACCACGAATACGCCGAACGCCTGCGCGGTGGATGCGGCACATCCGCTTGGTCGCATGCTCAATGTCGCAGCGGGCGGAATGACGGTCCTTGTTCCTATTGACGACCTACGTCGAAGCAAAGAGAACGATCGTTTTTTCCTCACGTTTACATTGCCCGAGTTCGGCGGCGATTTTCATTTACTTGGTTCCTTGCGGCATACGAGAAAAGTCGAAAAAAGCGACTCTTTACGAGTTTCTTTTGCCTTCAAGACTTGGGACGGATCCGAACTGCGAAACGATCAGAGGCGAATTGAGCGATTCATTGTCGAGCGGGAGCGCGAGATCTTGCGTCGGAGAAAATAGCATGACCGTCGAATCGAATGATACGATCCTCCTCTATGATTTGGATACCACGGCTTCCTCTGCTGTATTCGAGCAGGCGGTCGAGTTGAGGACAAACGTCCGTATTTTCGCCGATCACGACTTGTCGGTGGTTCTGATCGAGGGCCCGCTGTCCGATGTCACGGACGAACATCTTCGGATCGCGGTGACTCACAAGAATACCAGCAGTCTGGCAGTGAACGTGCTCTCGGTGCTGAAGGGCGAATTCACGCTGGGAGAAGTCACCTATGTGTTCGACGTGATGAGTTTGGACGAGTTCCCCGGCAGCGCTGACCAAACCGTGCTGATTCCGAGGCCGGCCAGCGTCGCCGTCTCCGAGCGTCGGCGAACCCGGCGGCGGCAGTTTCATGACGCCGGCGACCTGACGCTGACACCGATCGGATGCGATTCGACCGCCCCGATCCCCGCAGCCCTACTGAACGTCAGCCCCGACGGGCTCGCATGCCTCGTACCGGAATCGACGCTTGAATTCATACCGTCGGACGGGCGTTTGGTAATCTCCTTGGCCTTGGCCGAAAATGGGCAGGTGGTCGAATTGACCGGGCAGATGGTCAGCCGGACCGAGGCCGGAACGCCGGGCCATCTCGTGGTCGGCCTCGAATTCGACAAGCGCGGGCAAACACAACAACGATCGTTGCTACGGCAGGCATTACAAGATTCCGCCGAGTCGACGCTGGAAAACCAATAATGAGCGCTATGCAGACAGTCGCCAACGAACACCGCAATAGGATTTTCGCCGCGGTCTCGGAGAATTCCAGCTACGCCCTGATCAGCTACCATAGCCCGGCAGGCTGGCGAACTTACAAATGCCGTTTCCATTCCGTTTCCGCGTCCGGTGACGAGGTGACGCTTCACGCGGAGAACATGCCCGCAGGCGACCAAGGATCTCCCAAGCCGGGCGAAGTCATCGGCGTATCGTTTCGGCTGGGGCATAAGAAATGTATGTTCAGCGCGGTCCTCCTCGGCGTCGATCGTCCTCAGAACACAATCGTCCGTTTGCGCTGCACGGGGCAATTGCACCAACTTCAAAGACGTGTCTACGAACGGGCGATTCCTCCGCGCGATGTTGTCGTCCCGGTCCGATTTTGGCGCGAAGTCACCTCCGGGCATTCCGGCGGCATCAACCGCGACACGCGCCACGGACAACTCCAGAACATCTCGGCAGGCGGCATGCGAATCCAGACGCGCAATTTTGATCAACCGGCCATCGAATCAACGCATCGTTGCATTCTGACGCCGCGCCCGGGTGCACCGACGCTCATTGTCGACGCCGTTCTTCGACATTATGACCTAGTCGCCAACGAACGCGCATCACTCGGATTTCAGTTTGTCGGCTTGGAAGCCACTTCCGAGGGTCAGCGTCTCTTACAGTGCATCGTGCAGATCGTGAGTCGATTCAAGCGTGCCCGCACTCGAAGCGAACGCGATACCAGCCACAGATCGTAACCACGACGACGATGGTATCCGCTCACGCCATCGAGTCGTTTTACGACGCGTCCGACGTCTGCCCCGCATCGCCGAGTCCGTCTATCGAAGGGTATGGCGTCGCCCCAGCTGCGGCGATCAATCTTTCGACGCCCAACCGTCCGCAATACCCTCGACCTGCGCCGTCACCTGACCGATGATTGTGCGAAAAGCAGCCCCAAAACGGGACGGCTCACCCTCCGCGGTCATCGCGCCCGCCAGCCCGATGGCCTCTCGTTCCGCATCCAACACCGCTTGGACAAACCGATCGACGGTAACGTCGTCACCGTCGATTGCTTGGCGAAGCGACTCCACAGAAGTTCGCTCGAAGCCGTCCAGACGTGCCGCAAATTCCTCAGACCGTAGTCGGACCCGAAGCGCGGCTTCCGCGAGATCCAGCGACTCCGCAGCCCGGCACCACTGTGCCCGAACCCGCTGCGACTCCTCCATCCGAAGACCGTGATAGCCAGATTCTTGACGCTCGGCGGCGAGAGAACGAAACGCTGCCACGAAGGAAACCGACGCTCGGCCTAGCGTGATCCGTGCCCCAAGCCAGCGAGCGATCGCATCGCGCCGCGCGTCCCGCACATCAAGCACACGGCTGCGAAACGTACAATACAGTGCCGTCAGAACGGCCCCGATCATACCGCCAAGCACACCGGCTAAGATGACACTGCTGATCGTCTGACCCTCCGCCATCCCATGCACTCCCCCCGCCACACAAGAACCTCCTTTAATAAGTATACACGCCGGGCGGCGGGATAATCGACCATGGGCCCCCCCCTGTTGTTATCGCCCTTTACCGGCTATGATGGAGTCGAACAAACGAAGGTAGGGCGGAATCAAATCGTCGCTCGAATCAAGTTCAGGCGTAGGGAGTCTCGCATGATGCAAACGTCCGTCATATTGGCCGCCGTAGCTCTGATTTTATTGGCACCACTCAGCGCCGCGTCTTTTGGCGGCGACAGAATTACCGGTCGGGCGTTCGCCTCACGCTCCGAGGTCATTGCCCGCCATGCCATGGTCGCCACCAGTCAACCGCTAGCCACGCAGGTGGCGATCGACATTCTCAAGAAGGGCGGCACGGCCGTCGACGCCGCGATCGCTGCCAATGCCTGCCTCGGTCTGATGGAACCGACCGGCAGCGGCATCGGCGGTGACTTATTTGCCATCGTTTGGGACGCGAAGAGTCAGAAGCTGCACGGTCTTAACGCGAGTGGTCGCAGCCCGTACGCCCTGACTCTCCAATACTTCAAAGATCACGGATTCGAGCGCATTCCCCCTCTCGGCCCGTTGCCGATCAGCGTACCCGGATGCGTCGATGGCTGGTTTGCCTTACACAAAAAATTCGGAAAGCTACCGATGCGGGATGTTCTTGCGCCGGCCATTCGATATGCCAGCGAAGGATTCCCGCTCTCGGAACTCATCGCCTTCTATTGGGCCAGCGGCGGTCGAAAATTGAAAGATCAGCCGAACTTCGCGTCGACTTACTTGCCCGGCGGAGACGCCCCGAAAAAAGGCGAGATTTTCAAGAACCCAGACTTGGCGAACACCCTCACGGCCATTGCGAACCGCGGTCGCGACGCGTTCTACCGCGGAGAACTCACCAGCATCATGGCGTCCTTTTGCGAGCGCGAAGGCTGTTTCCTACGTAAGAAAGACTTCGCCGACCACAGCTCAACCTGGGTTGAGCCGGTTTCTACGAACTATCGCGGTTACGATGTGTGGGAACTTCCTCCGAACGGACAGGGCATCGCCGCCTTACAGATCCTCAATCTTATAGAGAAATTCGACCTGTCGGCCATGGGGCACAATTCCGCCGAGTACTTGCATACACTGATCGAGGCCAAGAAAATTGCATACGAAGATCGGGCCCGCTTCTATGCGGACATGACGTTTGCCGAAGTGCCGCTGAAGGCACTTGTCTCCAAAGCCTACGCGGCGCAGCGGCGATCGCTCTTCGATCGCGACCGTGCGTCGAACGAGTTCGATCCGGGCGATCCGCAACTGAGCCACGGCGACACGATCTACCTGACCGTCGCGGACGACGAACGAAACATGGTATCGCTCATTCAGAGCAACTATCGCGGCTTCGGCTCCGGGCTCGTGCCCGATGGGCTGGGCTTCGTTTTTCAGGATCGGGGTGAACTCTTCTCCTTGGATCCACACCACCCAAATGTCTACGCGCCGCACAAGCGGCCCTTCCACACCATTATCCCCGCATTCGTCACCAGAAACGGCACACCCTGGCTGAGTTTCGGCGTCATGGGCGGTGACATGCAGCCGCAGGGACATGTCCAGATTCTCTGCAACCTCATCGACTTCGGCATGAACTTGCAGGAGGCGGGCGATGCGGCACGGTTTCACCATGTCGGTTCTTCTGAACCGACCGGTTCGAAAATGACGGATGGCGGTTCGGTCGCCCTCGAGTCCGGCATCACCATGGAGGCCAAGCGCGGGCTCCGCCAAAAGGGGCACCGCGTCAATGTCGATTCCGGCGGTTTCGGCGGATTTCAAGGCATCCTCTACGACCCCGAGCGCAACGTGTACATCGGCGCCTCCGAATCCCGTAAGGATGGTCAGGCATCGGGCTACTAACCGCCGATGCGAATCATTTCACCGCCGCCCGCGGGACCGGTCTCGGAATCCGGAATTCCCAATTGATCCAGCAAAACTTCACGCCACAAAGATCGATATGCCAAGGCCATCAGCTGCCCGAGCCGGCCCCACTATTTCTTCTTCGTGGCTTAGTGCCTTTGTGGTAGAATCATTCGTCGCGCCGCTCGCACGCCTGAACCCTCAATCCGCCTAACGACCCGCGTCTCAATCAAGTGACTCATTGACTTTTCACCCGCTTCGCCTACCTTCGATTCGTCAGAGGTCCGATACGATTATTTCAGGAAATGCGTGCGATGGATCACCGTCCTAATCTGGATACTGTCTACAATCCGCAGGCCGTCGAGAAAGCGGTGTACCAATCATGGGAAGCGGCAGGTGCGTTTCGCTCGCAACCGGCCGACACGCCCCACGACAAGACCTTCACCATCGTGATCCCGCCGCCCAACGTGACCGGTGCCCTGCACCTCGGCCACGCACTCAACAACACCTTGCAGGATATTCTCATCCGCTACTATCGCATGCGGGGCTTCAACACCCTCTGGCAGCCGGGCTGCGACCACGCCGGCATCGCCACCCAGGCCGTCGTCGAGCGGCGCATTCGCGAGACCGAAGGCATGAACCGCCACGAGATTGGCCGCGAAGAACTCGTGAAGCGTATTTGGAAGTGGAAGGACGAATACGAGGATCGCATCATCGGGCAACTCAAGGAAATGGGCTGCTCTTGCGATTGGGAGCGGACGCGTTTCACCTTGGACGAAGGGCTGGTCCGCGCCGTGCGACACCAGTTTTTTCACCTGTTCAAAGACGGGCTGATCTTCCGCGGCAAGAGGCTCGTCAACTGGGACACGGACCTGCAGACCGCGGTCGCCAATGACGAGGTTTATCACGAAACCGTCGAAGGCCATTTCTGGCACTGCCGTTACCCGGTGATCGACCCGAAACCAGGCGAGCCCACACACGTCGTGATCGCGACGACCCGCCCCGAGACGATGCTCGGTGACACGGCCGTCGCGGTTCATCCCGACCCCGAAGCATCCTTCGCGAAACAAGAAAC
>JADFIX010000160.1:564-7426 GCA_022566435.1 Planctomycetota bacterium | reverse complement strand
ACCTGTCGGATTGTCCAAGTTGCCTTACTCGCTTCCTTGATGCCTGCCGTCCTTCTCCGGCCCCCGCCCTACCTGATCTCCGTGTGGTAAGCGAAATCGGGCGCGGGCGATTCGGAGTCGTGTACAAGGCGTGGTGGGTCAAAGACGCACCGCGGATTGTGGCGTTGAAGATTCTCTCCGGCGCGAGCGCCATGGAAATCAACCGCTTCGACCGGGAAATCGCGGTCCTAAGGAAAATCGATTCACCCCATATCGTAAAGTGCCTGGATGCGGGCGTCACCGGCGAGTCACACTACTTCGTCATGGACTATGTGTTGGGCACGCACCTGGACGAGTATTTGAACGACCGGACGGAGAGCTTGTCCGAAAAGCTCGCGGTCTTCGAACGCGTGTGCAACGCCGTCGCCGATGCCCATGCCCGAGGCGTCGTCCATCGCGACCTCAAACCGCGAAACATCCTGGTCAATGATCGCGGCGAACCGCACATCCTCGATTTCGGAATATGTTCCGTCGATCACGATTGTGGCACGAGCTGGGACAAAATGACGATCACCCGCCATGGCGACGTGATCGGGACACTCAAGTACATGTCGCCCGAGCAAGCCTGGGGCGGCGTGGCGGGGCCCGTCGATGAGCGCAGCGACCTGTGGTCGTTGGGCATCATTCTGTATGAGATCGTCACAGACGGCGACTACCCCTATTCATTGAGAGGTACGCCCGACAAACCGCCGCATGAGGCCTTGCTCGATAGTATTCGAAGAGAGCTGCCGCAACTACCGAAACTCAATCATCTTCCCAGGGGCAAGCAACTCGAAACGCTGATTGAAAGATGCCTGACCTGGGAGCCTGCCAATCGAATGGCCAGCGCCCGCGCGCTGGCCGATGACGTCAAACGATACCTCGCCGAGAAGCGGATCAAAACTCGACCGCTCGGCGTTTTCTATCGCGTGAAACGACTGGCCGTCGGCGCTGCCGCAAGGTCGCGATGGTCGTTCGCCGCCGTGTTTGTCGCGATGGTGGGTATGACGCTTTGGGTTTCCACGTTCCTTTTCAGCGTCAGCTGGCGGGTCACCGAAAGTCCTTTTGCGACGGCGAGCGACTCTGCGGCAAGCGGCGCGTCCGGGCGTGTCGATGACGGCATCGTGATCGTGGGGCTCGGCGATCAAACCATACCCGCGGTAGTCGAATACGCCGCGCAACACGGTCTAACGGGCGTGACGAAATCGGTGCCTACATGGCGGGGCGTCCACGCGCACATCCACCAACGATTGATTGCCGCACGCCCCAAGGCAGTCGTTTGGGATTACTATTTCCGATCCCCGCGCAAGGCGGACGAATCGTTCGCCGCGTCGATCCTGGCGCTCGAAAATGCCGGTATCCCCGTCGTCATCGCCGCATCGGCGTATGACACGGAGGGTCAACCGGATCTGAGTCCCACCATTTGCCGCAAGTTGGGCCGCAGGCTGCGCCATGGCGCGATCGTCGCCAGGGACATGGTCAAGCGTCCCGGTGAATTCATTATCGCCTTCCAACCGAAACCCGGCGTCGTCGTGCCCAGCCTCGCGCTATCGACGCTGGCGGCGGTGTTGCACCCCGACACGCGGCTCGATCTGGATTGGCCGTCACGTGACGGTCCGATCCACCTTCTCTACGAATTCGAACCGGGTGCCTATCTGCGCGGCAGGGACTTCCTTCACCCCACCAAGAGTTTCGAAGCTGGTTCGCGGCAACGGCAGTTGCGCCCGACCGATCTTCTCGCCACTCTTTCGGTCGAGCTTTCCGATGCCTCGGATTGGGAAGCGAGAACGATCACCTACGAATCCCTGCTCACCGGCAGCCGGGAGGAGATTGAAACGCGGGTACGAGGGAAGATCGTGTTGTTCGGAGACATGCGGAAACGTCGCTTCGGCTTCCAAGCGGATCGGTTTCCGGTGAAGTATGGCACGAAAGTCGTCGAGGACGTTCCCGGCTCGTACTTGCAAGCGGACGCTGTCGCCAGTCTGCTCGATGGCCGCTATCACCGTGCGGCGTTTCCTTTGGCGCCCGCGACTTTTCTTACGATGCTGGTGCTGGCGACGATCGGGTGCCTTCTCCCGATACGACTCGCGACGACAAGGGTAGTGACTTCGGCGACTTTCCGACGGCTCGCATGGTCGGGAATGAGTCTGATGGGGATCGTGTCCTTTGCCGGCATGATTGGAACGGGACACGTCCTGACGGTGCATGCCGGGATGGCGGGTTTTTCGCTCGCCTTACCGATGATGGGATCGCTCTGGGTCGAGTTGGCCCGCAATCGTCACCGCGTTCTCGAAAGGAACCGCCGCGCGATCGAAGGCTTCGGGTTAGATTCCGACGGCACCATGACCGTCGCCCCTAGGCGACGCTGATGGCACCCAAGAATCCGATGACCGCGATCGCCATCACAGGGGCGATCCACGACACCCACCAGATTAGTCTCTCCTCAACGGCAGATAAGGGATAGACGACCACGATCAGGCCTCCTAGCCTTCCATGCCTATCGAGATGAGCGGAATCCATCCCTCGAGAAAATCTATGATTCTGAACAGTAAGTCCATGGCTACCAACCTCCGCTAAAAAATGACACCTAGCGTTTATCGAGGTCGCGATGGGGTTTCATGGCTTGTCGCCGCGGCCACATCGCGAGGAAGTTGCCATTTCGGCTTTCGAAATAATCATCGGCGGCCCACGAGGGCGATTCAAGGAAAAACCGGAAAATTCTTACACGAAAACGCGCCTACCGTGCGTGCGGGGAGCACCCACGGGTTCCACGAGCCGCCGCACATTCTCACGTCCAACGATGTGCCAGGCCATCGTCATCAACAGGGTCAAGCTCGTCACCTTCGAGTCTTTGGGGCGACGAATCAACCGCACGGTCGAAAAAGAGAGGAAGGTCGCTTCCTGAATTGGTTCGGCTCTTGGGCGATCAACCGAGAATGCGACGGCTCGCCGCCCACAACGCGAGACCGGCGGGCCTAGGGACAATTCCCGTCAGCGTCAGCGGGTCCCAACGGGTACGGCTCGCCCTGGAACGCCTTGATGAGCAGCAACACGTCCGCAAAATTGACAACGATATTGATGTTCCCCGGCTCCACGTCAGGAATCGATACATGTGCGACGGGAGATCCGGGCACCGGTGCGACGACCTGTCCCCCCGAGAAAGTCTTAATGGCCGCAACCGCGTCGTCGATATTCGCCACACCTTGCGGCGGGGTCCACTGAACGCCGTCGAAAACACCGACTACGTCGCCCCAGAATTTCCCGTTGGCAGGCTGCAATGCCGTGGCCACTGGCAACACCAGCGATACAACATCGTAATTCACCGCTTCCACGAGGTACACGCTTGTCGGCTCGATCGCACATCCCGTGACGTGCAACGTCTGACAACCAGCGGCCTCCCAATCCAAATCACCGGCCGCGCTTTCCGGACCGAGCAACGCCACACATTCCCCTGGCCCAACGAGAGGCCTGGGAAGTACGCCGGGAATAATCCCAACGGGCGGCCGTACCCACCAGGACGAACCGACCAGACCGGGATGCGGCAGACTGGCGCTCAGCGTCATCTTCAGCCGGACGTTCAACCCGGGATTGTTCGGTTGAAATGAAATGTAGCGATTCTTCTTTCGATCGTTCAGTCCGGTCGCGGAAAGTGGGGCGGCGACTTCGCACGCGTCCGGCACGCCATTGCCGTTGCCATCGAGGTTGTCGTCACCGCCGGGACAAAGGTCGCAACCGTCGGGAACACCGTCCTCATCCGAGTCGATGTTGTCGTCGGCGTCGGGGCAGACGTCTTCGGCATCACAAACGCCGTCATCATCGCTATCGGCAAACGAACCCACGCAAGTTCCTTTCACGTCGCCCAGACACTCGTCCGACGTGGTACACGCATCGCCGTCATCGCACGACACGGTGATTCCCTCGCCGTTGAAGTCGCAGCCTAGCAAATTCACGCATACGTTGGCGGTACAAACGTTGCCGTCGTCGCAAAGGGCGTGCACCGGCGTGTTGACACAACCCGTCGCACCAAGACAGGTATCCTCGGTGCACTCCAGCTGGTCGTCGCAGTCCACCGCTGACGTATCGACCCCACGGCAGGTACCGGTGGTGTCGCCTTGGCATATGTCCGCCGTCGTGCAAGCATCGTTGTCGTCGCATGCGACGGTAATTCCGGTGCCGTCGTGCACGCAGCCCAGTTGCGTGTCACAGGCGTCCGCCGTACAGACGTTGCTGTCGTCACACGAGAGATCCGACGGCGTGTTCGTGCAGCCGGTCGCAGCGTCGCATGAATCCATCGTACATGCGATGCCATCGTCGCAGTCATTCCCCGACGTGTCCGTTCCAATACATAGGCCGGCGGCGTCACCTTGACAGACATCGGCCGTCGTACAAGCGTTCCCGTCATCGCACCCGACGGTGATTCCCGCCCCGTCGTTTATGCATCCCAGCACGGTATGGCAGGTGTCCGCCGTGCAGACGTTGGCGTCGTCACACACGGCATCCACGGGCGTGTACGTGCATCCCGTCACGGGATCACAAGTATCTGTTGTGCATGCGACGCCGTCGTCACAATCAACGTCCGAGGCATTCCGGCAGAGGCCGAATGAATCACAGAATTCGCTTCCGTTGCAGAAGAGTCCGTCGTCACACTCAATGTCCAAGCTGCACGCGCACGGAGGACAGACGCCACCGCAGTCAATCCGTTCTTCGTTTTGATTCAACAGTCCGTCATCGCAGGTCGGCGCGACGGGCGCACCGCTGGACAGGATCTGGATATCGTCGATATTCCAACCGGGCATAGAGATGATTCCGTCTGTGGGGCCCAGGCCCCAACGAATGTATACCTCCGACCGGCCATCCGCGATCGCCGAGATGTCGTACGACTGCAAGACCCAAAAGGGCTGGAGAACGATCTCGTTTAGATTGTCCCAGACCGTCACCCAGTTCGTCCCGTCATTCGAGACCTCGACCGAGACGAAGTCACCCGCAAAGGGATCCAGCAACAGCCATCGCCAGAAGCGAAGCTCGGTGTCGAATTGCTGCGACAGATCGAGGGCGGTAGTCGTCAAGTAGAGCGGCTCAGGAATGTCGTTGGCGTAATTACCGTCCAGGTTGTAACCGTACACATTGTCGCCGGTATATCCCTCGGTGGGATCGAGTAAATCCCCACCGGGGATTCCTCCTCCGGTCGGCTGTCCGAAGGCCCAGTCCCCCTCCACGCTCCAAGCCGGATCCACGTCGAGTACGAATTCCATTGCGACGTCGCGCGTGAAGAATGAATGGCACACGCCTCCGTTGTTGTCGGCGACGATGTTTCCGGTCTGATCCACGGCGTCGATTGTGTAGAAATACTCCGTCGCCTGAAGTAGGTCGAGTAGCGTCACCGCATGCGCCAGACGTGTTCCCGCTTCCATCGACGTGTCGCTGAGCGATCCGCAAGAAAAACCGAAGTGCACGGTGCCCGTCGACCATTCATTCGTAGCGAAGGTGACAGTCGCCCGATCGATATCGACGTCGACGACTTGAACGCCACCGATCACAGGACCGAGACAATCGATCACGGCCGTCGCCGTGATGGATACATCGAGATTGCCCAGCCCGTCGTCTGAATCGACGTAGGTGGCGGTAATCGTGTCACCATCGGCAATCTGGAGCACACCGACGTCCTCCGTGCTGCGAAGCGCTAGCGTCCCGCGAAAGTCCGCGCTATCGGGACCGGTCTCGGTCAACAAAAGAGCTTCGCCTCCGGGCTGGGACTCGGAGGTCACGGAGACGAAAACCGATTCCACCACCCCGTTGTCGCCGTTGAGATCGCAATCAACGACCTGAATGGCGGCCTCTGCTAGGCACGCAAACGCGGGTGCCCCGATCCCGATAAGCCCCTGCGAAGAACACGGCAAGATGGGCTCGGAAACGCAAAGTGAAAACGTTTGCGGTCCCTGGGCGACACTGAACCCGAAAACCTCCACGCGCCAGACCCCGGACGCAGGGCCCTGCACCACGACCTGCTCCAGATTGTTGAGATGATCCGCGCCGGTCCGAACCGCCGGGGCACTCGGATTGCTCGGGTCGAGGGTCCACGGGTAGTGCTGCTGCGATGCCGCGTCGAAGACACGAAGATCCAAGTCGTTCACTAGTGCGACATTGACATTCGGCGCCCCAGGGACGTCGTCCCATGCCAGCGTAATTTTCAGCTCAGGATCGCCGGCGTCGACGGCTAAGAAAACCGCATGACGACCTGACTGATCGACCTGATTCTCGATGCACTGCCCCGTCCGCATGAAGTCGACGGTTCTCTTAATCCGCACCGAACCATAGCCTGTCTTGTAATCGGGCCCGGAGGACAGTAGATCCTGGGCGTTGTGCACGAACAGCGCCTTAAGCATCGAGTTTCGAGGATCAGGCTCGCTGGGAAACTGAACGCGGAAGTCCTCGAGCAACAAGGCCGCCAGACCGGTCACGGTGGGTGCGGCCATCGACGTTCCACACAGCGTCGTATACGCGGTGTCGCTGCCCATGGCACAGGACGTGACCCCTAGGTCGCCATTACTCTGACAACCGGGTGCGACGAGATCCGGCTTGAGGCGTCCATCGTCCGTCGGCCCCCAACCGCTGAACGTAGACATGGTTCCGGCCGCAGGATCCCGGAGTCCCGAGGACACGGCGTCGTTTACCGCCCCGACCGTTAAAATATTCTTACCGGCAGTATCTAGGGAGACCGTGTCGAATCCCCCATTATCATACCCGTCATCGTAGGGGTCCGTGGCAGAGTCGTAGGCCTTCGAGAGCCAGCCGCCGTTCAAGTAGTAGTAGGTCGTGCCTTCGCTTGGAGCGTTGTCATTTCGGT
>JADFIX010000160.1:0-554 GCA_022566435.1 Planctomycetota bacterium | reverse complement strand
GGTCCCCAACTGCTGAAGGTGGTCATCGAGTCATTGTTCGAGTTCACGGCTCCCACACAAATGTGGTTCTTGGCGCCGGCAGGCGGCGCCATGCTGTAATACGCGCCAAAGCCTTCAATATCACATCGGTTTTCCGGTCGTTCGTTGCCCGCCGCCCAAACGACACGGAACGGACTGCCAAGACTGCCGATGACGATCGAGTCGATCAGGGAGGAGGTGATGCCATAGTCACCTTGGATTTCGCACTCGAACAGGTTGGACTCGATGTTGCTGCCGATGGAGTTGTTGGCGATGTCGGCCCCGTGGATGTTGATCGCCTCGTCATAATCGAACTCGATATCACCGGGGTTGGTGTAAAGAATAACTTGCGAGTTACTGAATTCGAAACCGTAGGAAAGAAGAGAAACGCCCGGCGCCATCCCTCTGTAGGACGCGTCAGCGATTCCCGCACCGCCGATCGTACCGGCGACATGGGTGGAATGATCGGTCATGTCCGAGAAGTCGGCGGCGGTGAGGCGGCCCTCGAAATCAACGTGTGACGCGCGGGCAGTCCC
>JADFIX010000159.1 GCA_022566435.1 Planctomycetota bacterium | reverse complement strand
GACGCAACCGCCGCCGCGCTTGGGGCGCGAGAGGGTGATGGGGATGCGGAGCGATTGCGTCGCCGGCTTGCGCTCCCCACCATAGGTGAGGACGACGCCGAGATGGCGTTCGCCGCCACCGGTCACCAGCCCATAGGCCTCCTCGGCGTCCTCGATCGCGAACCGGTGGGTGATGAGCTGTTCGACGGCGAGGCGGTGGTCGCTTTGGCGCGTCATCAGCCGCACCGCTTCGGCCAGGTTCCGCGTTTCGGTCCAGGGCACGTAGCCGGGCGGATAGGCCATGCCGCGCTCCTCGAAATCGGCGTCATAGCGCCCCGGCCCGTAGGAGCATGACACTTGAAACGACAATTCCTTCTCGTAAAAGTCGCTACGCTTCAGATCGAGCCCGACGACGCCGACCAGTACGATTCGCCCACGCTTGCGGCACATTTGCGCCGCCTGGTGTACGATTTCGTCGCTCTTTGCGGACGCGGTGATGAGCACGCCGTCCAGTCCCCGACCGCGGGAGAACGCCTCGGCCGCCTTAAGTGGATTGCCCCCTCCCGCCGCTGAAATCGCCTCGCATCCGAACGACTCCGCCAGCTTGCATCGATCGGGATTGATGTCGGTCCCCAGCACATCGCAGCCATGTGCCCGTAGCAATTGTGCCGTCAACTGTCCGACCAGCCCAAGGCCAAGGACCGCGAAGCGTTCGCCGAAAGTCGGCTGAGCCAGGCGAATACCATGAAGCGCGATGGCGCCGAGGACCGTGAAACTCGCCTGATCGTCCGTCACATCGTCGGGAATGCGCGCCGCCAACGTTTTCGGTACGGCGACGATTTCGGCATGCGGTCCGTTGGAGGCCACCCGATCGCCGACGGAAAATTCGGAGACGTCACGACCGACCTCGATCACCTTTCCGACGTTGCAGTACCCCAGCGGCAGCGGTTCATCGAGCCGGCTGAACACGGCGTCCATGGTGGGCAACAGGCCGTCGGTCTTGATTTTTTCCAGGACCTGTTTGACTTTTTCCGGTTGGGCTCGTGCTTTGCCGATCAGGCTCGCCTGGCTGAATTCCACCAACGAGCGTTCCGTACCGGCGGAGATCAGACTTCGTGTCGTTTGCACAAGAAGGTGACCCGCACCGACACTCGGGCAGGGTACTTGGGCGAGTTCGATCTCACCGTGACGAAGATGTTGCAGAACCTGCTTCAACGGACCGCGCTCCTGAGACCACTGGCTGGGTCCGCTTCATTCCCTTCGGAGGCCCCATCAAGCTACCGGGGCCGACGCTTCTTGCCAACCGCGTGCGACTTTTCGAGGTGTAGGTACTATCGGAACACTGAGCGAACACGTACGGATTTTTGCCGAATCGTGGTGAACGGGCGGCATGGTGCCCGCGCTCTTGCGGAGGATCGGATCGACCGATATCTATGCGATATGCGGCGGCTAAGTGGCCGCTCAGGGTTAACGGACGTTCGGAACCAATTGATATGGACTTTCCACCTCGCCTACACGAGTTCGTGGGAATCCGCCCTTGTAGGACGTCCTGGTGGGCCCGGATCGTCCGTCTGACGCCCCGCGTGACGCCCATCGTGCTCGCATTCTTCGCTTGGACGACGGCAAGTCGGGCCGGAGACAATCTGGCCAGGGGAAAGCCCTATAAGCTCATCCCGCCGCCGAACTACAAGGCCTGCACAGACAAAGGCGACGCCGTCCAACTGACGGACGGTGTACAACGCGGCAGTGATTGGCTGCGGATTTCGACCGTGGGCTGGAAGGATCAGTCACAGCCGGCGACCGTCCGAATTGACCTCGGCTCGGTGGCGGCGATCGATGAGATCCGGATTTCCACGGTCGGCGGGGGGCATGCGGGCGTTTTCTTTCCAGCCGTGGTTCTCGTCCTGGTGAGTGACGACGCTACAGCGTTTCATGTGGCCAAGGTTGTGGACCGTCCGATGGCCGGGCGATCAAACCCCGATCGTCCCCGTCGCTTACCCCACGTGATTGTCGTAAGCGACCTCGGCACTCGTGGTCGTTTCGTCCAGGTGACGCTCGTCGCGAACCAGCGCTACGTCTTTCTTGACGAAATTGAAGTGATGAGCGGCACGCACGATACAGCCTCGGTTCGGTTTCAATCCTCGAACAACTTCCAAGGCGATCAGGTCCAAATCATTCTCGCTTCCGTTCGGCGACATCGATACCTTGTCAAAGAAATCAACAAGCTACGGTCGATCTCGATCAACAGCGCCGTGGATGCAGACTGGCAAAAGCGGTTTGACGATCTACGCGAGTCGGCCGAGACGGCGCCGGCCTTCAGTCCGCAGGCGATAGACGATCTGACGCGCCGTTTGCGCGTCTCGCGCGGTGAATGGTTGGCCGAGCGATCGGATCGCAGGATTCCCTGGCGTGCGGCCAATCCGATGATACAACACCGGGCGGATGACGTTTTCGCAGATTCTGCCCGGAAAAACGACCCGCTGCTGATCGAAGGATGGGCCAACGAGTTCGAATCGGCGGCAGTGGATTTAACGAACGCTTCGCCTATCGATGTACAAATTGCGGTGGCCATCTCGCCTTTGCGTACTCGCACCGGCGAAATCGTTCCATGGGACGGTCGTGTGGTCCTGCGGCACGCGGAGTATGTAGAGTCAACGCAGGCAGGCGTCGTCGGTGACGCACTCGTGAGGCTGTCAAACGAACGTATTTCAATCGCCGCCGGCAGTGGCGGTCAACTCTGGATGACGATTCAAGTCCCGGACATCAGGCCGGGCGACTACGATTTCGCGCTTCGCTTGGATCGGATCGACGACGGTTCTTCCGAACTGGAAACGACAGCGATTCCCGGTCGGCTGGTGGTAAACGAACCGCGGTTTCCGGAAACGGTCGATCTAAACTCGTTCAACTGGGCCTATCTAGGCCGGCTGGGGTTGGAAGGCGATTCCTTGCGGAAGGTCGAACAAGATCTGGAATCACACTACGCCAATGTCTACGTAATCCCCGGTTCCGAGATGCCGATCGGAAGGCTCCGCGGAGACGGTTCGGTGAATGTAGACTTTCGCCGTTTCGATCGGGCGATTTCGAGGTTTTCCGACGCGAGACGATACCTATTGTGGTGGGGGTATGCGCCGGGGCGGGTAAGCCGTCATCCGTTCGGCAGGTTCATGAGCGCCGAATGGCAGGCCGCGATGCGGCAATATCTCGCCTTGTGGGTGGATCACATGCGCGAGGCGGGGATCGGCTATGACCGGTTTGCGATGTATCCGTTCGACGAGAGTCTCTGCGACGAGTTTCTTGCACTCGCACAATTCATCAAGGACGTGGATTCGAAAATCGCCATTTTCGCAAACGGCATCGGAAGAGGCGACATGGCACGTGTCGAGCGGTTTGCCCCGCTGGTGGATACATGGTGTCTGCCGGAGGCCTTGCCGAATTCCGACGCCGTCCGGCGCCATTTACGCTATACAACGAACACGGAAATCTGGCGCTACAACACGTTTCGCAATGCGAAATCTCGTTCTCCCTATGGCGACTACCGCCTGCAACCTTGGCGTGCCTGGTCCGCAGGCGATACCGGCTGTGCGTTCTGGACCTACGCGATAGGTCGACAAAAACAGACCTGCAACGGCTGGGACGACTTTACCTGTGGTCGTGGACGATGGTCGGTCGTGTACGATGGTGCCGACGCCCCAGTGGATGCCCAAGGCGAGCCTTTTATCCCCAGCCGGCGCTGGGAGGCCTGGCGCGAGGGCGTGGAGGATTACGAATACCTCCATACGCTCGATTCGCTCATCCGACGTGCACGAGACGTACAATTGCCGCTCGATTTGTGGAAAAAGGCGGAATCCCTACTGGAGGACAGCGTGGCGGAAGTACTCGCCAACGAAGACAACGTCGATAGAGTGTACGAGGCGAGACGCTGCCTGACAGAAGAAATCCAAAAACTGCGGAAAAGAGTGGCGAAGCGCGAAGCCGCCGCACGACGCAAGATTCCGTAACGTTTGGATTGTGGAACCGGCCACGGGAGCAAGAAGAGAATGTTGGCACAGTCTACCGTTGACGCCGGGGCGCGAATTACCGCCTTTATGGATGCCTACGGTGTGGCTGGTGTGGGCGTTCTCGTTGTGCTGGCAGTCTCGCTTATCGCTCTTCAGTTTGTCAAAGGGAGCGGACTTTCGCTTCTTCTTCTGATCTCTTCCTATTCGCTTATTTTCGTTGAATCGAGCGGGGTGAGCACGGCCGCATTTTTTGTACGAACGCTGGTGCTGGTTTCGCTGGTGCTGAGTCTCGCGCGGCGATTCGTCGTGCCGGGCTGGGCATTTTGGGGCATGTTCCTATATGCCATGTTGGGGCTTGTGTGCGGGACGCGTGCGCCGAAGGTCTGGTGGTCTCTACAAAACGGCGGGTTACTGGTCGTGACGACGGTGGCGTTGACCATCGGTCTGGCGGGATACTTGCGGTCGCTGAAGCAGGTGGACGCCCTGTTTCGTATGTTCGTGGTGGCGGGTGTCATCTGGTGCGCGGCGAGTATGCCGTTTGCGCTGGACTTTGTCGCAGGCCGGGCACTGCGCTTCGGCGGCGGCACATCGGTGCACGCCACGAACTACGCGGCGTCCGGGGCGCTGTTGTTTCCGTTCATGCTATGGGCGGCGATGCAAAAGGGGCGGTGGCTGTGGCGGCTGGTCGGGGTCGGGGGCATGGCCGTCATTTTGTTTTGTCTGTTTCTCAGTGGTACGCGCACGGGATTCGTGGTTGCGGGGGTGGCCTGCGCGCCGCTTCTGTTGCGCCGCGGCGGCGGACACCACCTTCGCATATCGGGTTTGGTCGGCCTGGTGGGTATCGCGCTCGCTTTCGGCGGCGCGCGATTGTTGCAAGGGCGCAGCACGGACTTTCTCATGACGCGCCTGACGTCTGTGGGCCTGGGTGGGCGCGAGGCGCTATGGTCGAAGGCTTTTGAGGTTATTCTCGAGAGTCCGGTCATCGGTCGTGGTATCGGTTCGCACAACGCTCTTGCCACGGAGGTGGGGATCAGCGAGTTCCACAACGCTTATCTGGCGGTCTGGTGCAACGCGGGCGCGATCGGTCTGCTGCTCGTTCTTTCCGTTCTGTTTTATTACGCGCTGCATGCGTGTCTGCTCTTACGGCGCGTGGAGAATCCCCTCGGTCAGGATGCGTTGAGGGTGGCATTAGGTTTCTTGCTGGCGATTGGCGCGCGCGGGCTCGTGGAGAATAGCTTCGCCAGTGCCTCCAATGCCTCGATCGCCACGCTGCTCATCGCCCTGACGCTCGTCAGCACGCTGCGCGGCTTCGTGCTGAGTGAATTGGCCAACGCCCCGGGACCTCGGCCGCAACCCAGATCAGGTTTACATTAAACCACTACGGCCACGGGGTCGTCGACCCCATTGTGCATTTATGCGAGCCCTTCAGGCTCGATTCATATACAGGGTCCGACAATCGTGGGCGGCGTCCCGGCACGCCGGGACCTGCCCACGCCTACTGTCTATCAGCCTTTCAGGCTGGGGATTGCAAGCCGGTAGCGCCTTCCAATAGTCAGTACGCTTGTACGTGTCGCTACGATGCTCTGTCGTTCACATTGACCGATACAGACCTGCCCGGTGATTTGTCTTGCGTACTTCTTAAACCCAGAAAACCCACGAGTAGGAAGCCAAACCAGGCGAGGCTGGTGACAGCTTGGCCAATGGTATAGGACCAGGCAGCGCCGGTGATGCCTTGGCCGGGGATGAGGACCAGCGCCGCACCGAGGTGGGCGGCGAACGAGACGATGCCGATCACACCCAGCGCTCTTAGCGACGAAAACTTCTGCACGAAGGGGCGGGAGGCGTGCATCAGGATCGTCAGGCCGGCGCCGATGGCCATGATTCCTAGCGGCGCGATTGCATCGTCGAGCTCTTTCGCGTAAAGCCAGCGCAGCGGCCAGATGGCCGCGAAGCGGATCAGGAAGTAAAGGCACGGCACCGCGGCGACGGCCGCCAGGACGTAGCCGGCGAAGAACCGTGGCGAGAACCGATCGCGGTTGCGGTGGGCGGAAAGGAGTTGAAAAGCGAAAAGGCCCAGCGTCGAAATGGGCATGATGCATATTTCCAGCGTCGCAGCGGCGGCGAAGAAGACCATGACGGTGTCGGGACCGTGGCAGGATCCGAGTACGGTGCGATGGATGTATCGCCCCGACGCGGCGAAAAACGTGACCAGCGACAGTATGAGCCAGCTCCTGGCCAGCGGACCGATCATATCACGGGCGAACAAAGGACGCTCTAGAAACAGGCTTCGCCGCACCGTCAGCAGGAGGATCAGCGCCGCGACGTGACCCATCGCGAAACCCAGCGGCAGGCCGTCGGCGCCTAGGAGAAAATAGGCGGGTATCGCGGTGAGTGCCAGCACCGAGCCGATGCTGCGCCAGATCATTCGTTGGGCGAAGCCGCGCGATACCGTCAGGTCCACCGAGCCGGTGGTCTGGAGATTTCTCGCGGCGAAGGCGACCGCAAGGATGGCGACCCACCCAAGCGTGGTCTTCGATTGCGTTCCTTGCCCGCTCAGCAGCCCGCAAGCCACGAGGACCACCAGCAGCAACACCGTCATCGCCGCGACGGCCATGAACAGCGAAGTGCGTACGAGCAATCGTTGGCGTGATTTCTCCGTAGCGGTGAGATCGCGAAGCAGGGCATTATTAAGGCCTTTGGTCGGCGTGACGCCCACAAGACTCACGATGCCCAATACGAAAACGAACAGGCCGACGGTCTCCCTACCGGCCATTTGTCTGCAGATCGGCACGAGCACAATGGGCATGAGGCTCATGTTCAAGAGGACCTCGAGGACGTTCCATGAGAAATACCCGCCGAGCCGCCGGCCCTTCTGGGCGAGGGTTTCGGCGGCGGTCTGGGCCGCGCGCGGCATCGAGATCGCCCAGTTGTTGTTGATCACCACGAACACCACCGGAAGCCGCCACACCCCGGCGAAGTTGAGCGCCTCGTAGACGTCGCCCTTCGAGGTGGCGCCGTCGCCGAACACGGTGACCGCGGCGCGCTCCTGGCGGCGCAGCTTGAAGGCATAGGCCGCGCCCACGGCGTGCAGCGGGTGGGTGCCGACCGGCACCGAGACGGGAAAGTCCTCGCGCGGGCCGGCGTAATCGGCGCCGCGCTCGTCGCCGCCCCAGTAGAGCAGCATCTCCTCGAGGGTGACGCCGCGCATCAGGATCGCCGCGGTCTCGCGGTACGTCGGCACGAGGATGTCGTCGGCCCGCATCGCGGCGGCGAGCCCGGCCCCCACCGCCTCCTGGCCAAGCGCCGAGGAGTAGGTGCCGATCCGCCCGGTGCGCTGCAGGGCGATCGCCTTGGCGTCGAATCGGCGGGTCAGCACCATGGCGCGGTAGAGCGGCACCAAGTCCCCGGCCTCGCGGGCGAAGTCGGGCAGCGGGCGCACCGCCCGGCCCTC
>JADFIX010000158.1 GCA_022566435.1 Planctomycetota bacterium | reverse complement strand
CGTCTTTACGGACAAGTGGAGGGCGCACTTGGGGACGACGACGATGAGGCGGAATCCGCCTTCAATCGGGCCCGGGCGTTGTTCGCCGGTGGCAAGCTCGACGAGGCCCGACAGGCTTTTGAATCCTGGATCGAAAAGAACCCCCACCACGCCCTCACGTCCGCGGCCGCCGCCCAACTGGCGATCGCTTACGCTCGCCAGGAAAAATGCGAAGACGCACTACGAATGTTGAAGCGTTTCAAAAAAAACAAGTTTGCGAAGGTGGACGAACGACTCGCCACGTCGGCCATGTATGAGAAGGCATGGTGTCTTCGCAAGATCGGCCGCATCGATGACGCGGTGACGACCTATCAGAAGTTAGTGGCGGGCGGCGTGACGAACGAAACCCATCTGCACGTCTTGCTCGATCTGGCGATGATCAAGACGGAAGCGTCGCAATTTAAAGAGGCCGCGGCACTCTTGACCCGGCTTCGCAAGGTCGGCGAGAGCGGCAAATTGACACAACCTCCACGACTCGCGGAGCTGGGCACGTACCATCTCGCACTGTGTAAATACGAGACGGACGAACCGACGGAAGCCGTCCGATTGTTCGAAGAGTTCATATCGCGATTCGGCGAAAGCTCGCTCATCCCATCGGCCAGTTTCTATTGTGGAGAAATCTTGCTCAAGCTTGGACGGAGTGATCGCGCGATCGAACACCTCGCCCGCGTCGTCGAGCGTTTTCCAGACGATCCGGCGTACGAGCCGAGTCTGCTACGCCTCGGCGAATGCCTGGCCGCCACCCAGTATTGGCCGCGATCGGAACAAGTCTTGCGCGACTACCTGACGAAGTTTGGCGATTCCCAGCACTGGTTCCAAGCGCAATTCGGCATCGGCTGGGCGGTGGAAAACCAGAGTCGGTACGACGAAGCCATTTCGGCCTACAAGAAAGTCGTCAAACGGCACAAGGGTCCGACCGCCGCGCGGGCGCAGTTTCAAATCGGCGAGTGTCAGTTTGCCAAGAAGGACTACAAGGCCGCGGCGGGCGAGCTGTTGAAGGTGGACATTCTCTATGCGTATCCGGAGTGGAGTGCCGCCGCCCTCTTCGAGGCGGGTCGGTGCTTCGAGAAATTGTCCAAACAAGTGGAAGCCCGCGCCCAATTCAAGGCGGTCACTGAAAAATATGGCGACACCCGCTGGGCGAAGATGGCGTCGCAGCACTTGAGCGAGTTGTCCGCGTCCGTTCTGCCAGGACGTTGACATGGTGAATTCGTGTGTGGTTTGCGGAATTCGGCGGGATGAAGAGCGAAGGGACTTTTGCGGACCAAAGCTCGCAGGCAGGTAATGGCCGCGTCTTTTGGCCGCATGGGAGCAAGTTACGATGATCGAAATGCTGACCGCGTGGGGAGCGACCATTCTCGGGCAAGCGGCGCAAAATCCGGATACCGGTGCCGCCGCCTCGTCCGCCCAGATTCAATCCGTCTGGGACTTCGTCGTGAAGGGCGGCCCGATGATGATCCCGATCGGGATCTGTTCGCTGGTCGCGCTTACCGTGCTGATTGAGCGGTTATTCACGCTCCGCCGAAAAAACGTGGCCCCCGCCGAATTTCTGCCGAATCTACGAAACGCCATGGGCGAGGGCGGCGGCGACCGCAACGAGGCCATGGACTACTGTCGCGATAACCCGAGCCCGATCGCCGCCATTTGTGCCACCGCGATCAAGAGGCAACACGAGCCGATCGAACTGCTCGAGAAACACATTCAGGAGGCCGGCGAACGTGAGGTCACTAAGCTGCGCCGCTTTCTGCGCCCGCTCTCCGTCATCGCGGCGATCACGCCGCTTATGGGGTTGTTGGGCACGATCTTCGGTATGATCAAGGCCTTTCAAACCGTCGCCACCTCCGGGGAAGCCCTGGGAAAGGCGGAGTTGCTGGCCACTGGCATCTACGAGGCCATGATCACCACCGCGGCGGGACTTCTCGTAGCCATCCCCACATTGATCGCCTACCACTGGATCTCGGCCAAGATTGAAGCGCTGGTCATTGAAATGGACCGTGTGACGTGCGAATTCGTCGAAGCATACGCCGGGCTCGCTATCGATCCGCCCGGCGAAAAATCCGCGCTTCGACCGGTGAAAGACCGCGACCAGAACGAAACCGATGAACCGCAGACGGCCATGGCCTCTGCCTAGGGAGTGCCCGCGTGCTCATCAAGAGTCAGACGCACAAGCTATCCGCTGCCATCGAGATGACACCGATGATCGACATCGTGTTTCTGCTGCTCATTTTCTTTCTCGTGGCAACCACGTTTCGCGAGGAAGAGCGTGAACTGCAAGTCGCCCTGCCCTTTGCGTCGTCGTCGGCCCCGATCAGCACCATGCTCAAGGAATTCATTGTCAACGTGATGGAAGACGGCACGATCATCGTCGGGGGTCGGCCAGTCGACGAGGCGGAACTCCGAACGATGGTCCATGAGGCGGTGGCGGTGAATCCCGAGCAAAAGGTGACGGTGCGCGGCGATCGCGCCACCGCGTATGCCAACATCATCCAGGTGCTCGACGCATGCAAGAGTGAAGGTATTCAGGAACCCTACCTCGACACGGTCGTGACGGAATGAACGACGGCGAAAGTGGCGGCAAGAAAGTGACGGCACCGGCGGCGAGCCGATGGCTACGCCGGATTCTCTTCGTCTTGGCGATCTCACTCGTCGCCGTCGCCGTAGGTCTTGCGGCGTACACCTGGCCTCAAACCAAGGTATTCTACACGGATGCCGACAAGATCGATCGGTCGGCCGAAGCCGCCCGCCTGCGCGACATCCTCTGGCAGCCGCCGGTCAGACTCGGCGGTCTCATCGATTTCGGCACCGACGAATACGAACCGGCGATCAGTGCCGACGGAATGATGTTGTTTTTCGTTCGCGGCAAGGCCGGTGAGAACGGCGACATTTACATCAGGCGGTGGACCCACAAGGGTTGGGCCGAGGCCGAGCCACTTCTCGACATCAACACCGAATTTGACGAACTCGGCCCAGAGCCGACCGCCGATGGACGCTCGCTTTACTTTTATAGCGACCGGGCGGGCGGTCTCGGCGGCTACGATCTTTGGGTAGCGCATCGCAAGTCGGCCGGCGAATCCGGCTTTGAGGATCCGGTGAACGTCGGCACGTTGGTCAACTCGGAATTCAACGATTACGGACCCGCGCTGACCGCCGCCGGCGATCGTCTCTATTTCTCTTCCAACAGGCCGCAACCGGAGGACGACGAGACTCCCGACCCCACCGCTTGGCCGGGCACCATTCGCGAAGACGTTTACCAACGTACGTACGATTTATATTGGACGCCGATCACTGATCGCGGCGTCGCCCAGGCGCAACCGCTGAACCTGCTGAACACACCTTTCAACGAAGGGGCGCCGGCCGTCTCGCCCTTCGGAGACTTCCTCTATTTCGCTTCCGACCGGAAGGGAGGCGAAGGCGGTTTTGACGTGTACCGCTCGCGGGTGATCGACGGTACACCCAATGCCGCGATCAGTCTCGGTCCGACCGTCAACACGATCGACAACGAGTTGGACCCCGGCCTGACGATGGGCGGGTACACGTTGCTCTTTAGCTCGGACCGACCGATTGAAAAAGAGACTCAGGACACAACTCCATCCTATCACCTGTTCAAGACGGTTTCCCGTGAGGTCTATCGTCGTACGGAAACGACGCGGGCATCGATCAATTGGGCGGCGATCTGGTCTGCCGTCGGTCCCAACCTGCTGTGGGCGCTTTTGGCGCTGTTGCTTTTGCTGTCCTTATTGCGCGCGATGGGTGAGATGCATCGCCGAAAGCTGTCCCTTCTCGCGCGTTGCCTGCTGGCGTCGCTAATTCTTCATATGCTGCTCATGTTGCTGTTCAACGTGTGGGGTGTGACGTCGAAGCTGGCCTACGCACTGGGCAAACGGGGTCCCATCCAGGTGGCTCTCATTTCGGCCGCACGGGGCGGAGAAATCGCTTCGCAAATTCGCGGCGAATTCACCAGTGTCGATACGCCGACACCGATCACCACGGAATCGCCTTGAGAGCCCCTGCATACGGAGTGGACGCCGACAAGCCGATCCGTCACCCTGTCCGCCGCGAGACGTTCGTTTGAGACGCCCCGGTCTTTGGAAGAACGCGTCCCGACCCGCGACGCGACACCCCATGCTGCGGACAGCGTTGTGCGAGTGTCCGCGCCGCAAAAATCGCCGTCCACGCCCCAAACGATTGATGTCGTACCGCCCAGCGAGTCTGACCGGGTGGCGCAAAACGAGGCGGGCGCGGCGGCCCTGCGACCATCCACGGTTACACCTCAGTCGAGTCGACCGCAATCCACACACGAGCTTCTCGTCGACACCGAGCACGGCGAGCAGGTTGAACTTGCGCCGCGACAAGCGCCTTCGTCCTTGACGCCCCCGCAGGATCGTCTCACGGAAACCACGATCGTCAGTGACGCCGCGACCTCTCTACCTCAGCCGACCGTAGCGGTTTCAAAGCCGGCGAAGAGAACACGATTGGTCGAAGTCGACTTCCCAATGCCTCAGGAGGAAACATCGGAGGCCGTGCCCGAACAATCGCTGTCTCTTTCGCCGGCCTTTGTACACAAAACCGGGAAACGGTGGAGTACCCCCGATATTCCTACGTTTTCGTCCGAAGATAGCCCTCAGTCGACGGCGGTCCTCGAGCCGAGCGAGGTCTCGCAGGATCATCTCGGTCGACCGTTCGACCTGACTCCGCCCACGAGCGCCGTCGACGCGGCGCCGCGGATGGCCGCCGTGCAACCACGCAGTGATAGTCCCACGGTGCTTCCCGGCGTGACGTCGATCGATCTCGCACTTCCGCAAATGGAAGTGGCCCCTGCAAGCATTTCCGAACGGTCCGCCGGCGATCCCCTGCCGGCACCGCCGACTGATTTCCGCCCTCGTCTGATTAATGACTTTTTCGACACAACCTCCGCTGTGTCTATGGCCAGCGTGAGTGTCGCTGCACGGTCCGAAGCAAACGCCCATATCGACGACAGGATGTTTGCCGCCTCGCAAGTCACCCCCCGAGATCTCGACATCCGAGAGTACGCCTTGGCAGATACGCTGCTGAGCCATACGGCGGCGCCCGAGCAGTCATTCCTCGAACTTGCCCTACCGACGGAAATCGAGATTCCGGACGATCCCTACTTGCAACGAAAATCGAACGATCGGCTGAGCATCGTCGAGGCCATGGGCGGCAACGAGCACACTGAAAAGGCCGTCCAATTGGCTTTGCAATGGCTGGCCGATCATCAAAGCGCGGACGGTCGATGGGACGGCGGAAATTTTGACGAATCGTGCCACGGGTGTGGCGGCGAAACCGACGTCGACGTCGAGGTCGCGCTGACCGGGCTCTCTTTGTTGTGTTTCCTTGCCGCCGATCACACGCACGACAAGGACGGACCGTTTCGTGAGACTGTCGAGCGCGCCCTATCGTGGCTACTCCAGCAGCAGTCACCACGCGGTGATCTTCGAGCCACGGAAACCATGTACAGTCATGGTATCGCTACGATCGCACTGGCGGAAAGCTACGGCATGACCAAAGACTCGCGATTGCTCGACCCGGTCCACCGCGCCGTCGATTTTATCGCCCGCTCACGAAGCCCGAAAACCGGCATCTGGCGATACGAGCCGGGTGAATCGGGCGACACGTCGGTGCTTGGCTGGCAGATCATGGCGCTGAAGAGTGCCTACGCGGCGGGCGTGGAAGTACCGATGGAGCCTTTCATCTCGGCCTCGCATTGGCTCGAGCGGGTCAGTTCACGAAAGTACCCGGGGCTATACGCCTATCAGCCGCGACGCGAGGTCACGCCGTCGATGACCGCGGAGGGCTTGTTTATTCAGCAGATGCTCGGACTGAGAAAAGACGAACCGCGCATGCAGCAGTCCGTCGAGTTCATCCTCACCTATCTGCCCGATTGGGACGAAGCGCCCAACACCTACTACTGGTACTACGCCACGCTTGCCCTCTTTCATCGCCTAGGCGAACCCTGGCGCATCTGGAATGAGGTGTTGACCGAGCAACTGCTGACAAACCAGCAACAAGAAGGTCGCGCTGCCGGCAGTTGGGACCCCGACGGCGAATGGGCGCAGGTCGGTGGGCGAGTCTATCAGACCGCGCTGTGCACCTTGATGCTCGAAGTCTACTACCGCTACCTGCCCATGTACTTGCAGGAGAAGCCTTCTGATGCCATCGGC
Organism: Planctomycetota bacterium; assembly: GCA_022566435.1. Lineage (GTDB taxonomy): Bacteria > Planctomycetota > Phycisphaerae > UBA1845 > UBA1845 > JADFIX01. Next base: position 1,214 of record JADFIX010000158.1, on the reverse strand, counting down.
ACGATTCGCGGCCGAGTGACCGATGCCGAAACCGGCGGCCCCGTACCGGGCGCACAGGTCAGGCTGGTGCTGCCGGATCGCGAGCCGATCGTCGTATCGACCACGCTCGACGGGCAATACGTACTTTATCCCACGGAGGTCCCCCAGTTCTTCGCCCTATCCGCCTCAGGCGATAAGTACATTCCACAATCAAAGAACGTCGCCACCGCGTTGGTTGCGGGCACGGAATTGGCGCTGAATTTCGAATTGGAGCCGCAGTCCATCACGACAGTCGCCCTGGAAGCCGTGCCGGACGTCCACCATTTGGGCGACGACAGCTTTTCCGGTCGCGTCAACAGTCAGTTTCAAAAAGAGAGCGAGGGAGATCGATATCGCGCGACTTTTGTCCTTGATGCATCGCAGCTACCGCCGAACTACACCGCGGCCGTACTCACGATGTTGGTCAAGGGCGTGCAGATGGAGCATCGGTTACGTATCAACGGAAACACCCTGCGTCAGCGGCTGGACCTGTCGCCGCGCGACGGCAGCTTCGGTGAATTCACCTTACCTGTAGATCCCAATCTCTTCGAGGATGGCGAGAACACTTTCGAGATTCTCGCAAGCTCAAACGGTGACGACGTCGACGATTTCGAATTTGTCAATATCCAGATCCATCTCGGGCGGTGACAACAACCGAGCGCGCGGCATTTCGGGTGCCATGGTCAAGCGAAGCGCCGCCATGCCGTGGAACCGCCTCATCATCGCGCCCGCCGCGGCACGAATAGATTATACACCCACGCCAGCACCGCCCCACCAATGAAACCATCCAGCACGCCGTAGCCCACGCCGATCAAGAGCTGACCATATGTGCCGGTGGCCTCGTAGCCAGGATAGATTGAGGCGATCAGATCCAGCAGCGACTGGCCGTAGCGGTCACAGTACATGTTTCCCAAACCGACGAGCAACATCACGCCCCCGCCCCACAGCAAGGCAAACGAACACGCCAGGGCCTTCACGTTCAGTCTCATGGGAAATCTCCTTGCATGTGAAACGCGTAGGGTGCGTCCTGGACGTTTGGCAACCCACCTTACAAAAAGCTTGATAGGGGTAGGAAGGACCGGTTGAGTACCCGGTCCCTCCCCCCTCCGAACCGTGCGTGCGGATCTCCCGTACACGGCTCTCCGGTTGGTGGTTCACCGCTGAGCGGACTGGCACGCCCGTCCCCAGGTGAGCCG
>JADFIX010000157.1 GCA_022566435.1 Planctomycetota bacterium | reverse complement strand
GTCACCGGAGTATGCCCTGGCGGGCGCCGCTTTCTCGGCTACCCTCGAAGGCGATCGGCACCTCGAGCTGACCGGTTATCTGGATATAAACGTGCATACCGAAAAGCCACTGGCCGTGCCGTTGCATCTCGGCGGTGGCGTGGTGATACAAGCGGTTCTCGACGGCGCGCCCGCCCGGATGGGCGTCGCCCGCGCGGTGTCAGCGGGACCCGGTTCACCAGGAGACGACGCAACGATTCCCGCTCTGATGTTGCCAATCCAAGGAATGGGTCGGCATCGGCTCGACCTGACCGTACGGCTGCAAATCGTTCAAAAAGGCGGTTGGAGTATCGTCGCAGGTCGGCTCCCAGCGGCCCCTGCCACTGCCCTGACATTACACGTGCCCGGCACCGGGACCGAAGTTCGACTGGGGGGCGCGTGGGACAATCGATATCACGTTACGACATCGCCCTTGGAGACAATCGAAACCGCGCTGGATGAAAACGGTTCGATCGGAATCGAATGGCGGCCGAAAGTTCACGAGGGATATGTGGATCCAAGTCTGACGGCCACATCCGATGCTTTGTTCGATGTTCGGGAAGACGGCCTGCGCTTGATCTGGAAGCTCAACCTTGATTTCGGTCGGACCGAACGCGACGGCTTTACGGTCATCGTGCCCGGAGACTATCTGGTGCAGGCGATCGACGGACCGAACGTTCGCGGGTGGGTCTCGCGTCCGCCCGAGCCGGCGGACAACCGGCCGCAAAACCAAGAACTCCGGATTACACTGCTCAAACCGGCCCGTGAAAGTGGAAACGTCACCATTGTCTTACACCGCACGGTTCCAGTTGGCCGGGAAGCGTCAACATCGTTTGACGTGCCGCTCGTACAGGCGACCGGCGCGGTCCTGCACAGCGGGCGATTGACCATTCGCCGCAGCCCGCTGCTGATCCTACGGACGAATCAGGCGGTTGGTGTTACTCGAACCGACATTTCGGAAGATGCCTTGAATCTGGCACGCTTGGTTGACAGCGGACGCGGGAGTCCACTGGGTGTGCACGCGTATCAGGCTTATCGGTTCACGACCACACCGTTTCACGTCGAGTTGACCGCCGCGGCAGCGCCATCCAGACCCCGCGTGGACGTTCAAACGGTATTGCGGATCGGAGATCGGAAACGAATTCTCGAAAGCAGCCTGAATATCAGCCCACAAGTGCAACCGGTCTACCAAGTCCGAACGGCCATCCCTGATGATCTGGTGGTCGACGATGTTTTCGCACCCACGGCGTTTGAATGGTCGATCGTCTCCGAGGACGACCGAAAGATATTGAACGTGTACCTCCCCACGGGTCGCCACGATCGTTTCTCCATACAGATCCGTGGGACGCTCGGCGAAGACGTGGGGATCGAAACCCTCTCGCTGCCTCGGCTCGAAGTCCTCGATGTGCTTTCTCAGAAAGGCGAAATCGTCGTTCAGTCAGACCCGGCGATCGCGGTTCGAACGGCCGAGCTGCAAGGATGCCGCGAGATCGCGTTGGACCGAACTTACCATTGGCTCTCGGCCGAGCAACGCCCGCTGTCCCGCGTGGCGATCAGGTACTCGTCGCCGAACTTCACCGGCTTGGTGCGGCTTTCCTTCCGTGAACCTATCGTTACCTGCTCCACCATAACCAACGTGCGGGTCACCACTACAGCGGTGGAGGAGACGATTTTGTTGGACTTTGGCATTGCGCGAGCCGGTATCCGAAGGATTGAGTTCCTCCTACCGGGATGGATGAAGGACGCGCATATTTCCCTACCCATGCTTCGTGAGAAAACGGTCGAGCCGGTCTCCGATGAGCCGGATGCCGCGGTTCGTGTTTCGCTTCTACTGCAGGATGACATCATGGGCCGTTTGCGGGTACTGGTCGAAAACGACCGACTGCTGACCACTCTCGTGCAGCGCGCGCCGGTGCCCATTGTGGAGACCGGACGGGTCGAACGTCAATTCGTCACCCTGGAAAACGCCGGACGCGACGAGGTGTTGATCGACAGCCTGGTGGGCTTCGAAACGCTGTCGCACCAGCAGAAGGAATGGCGGACGTTGACCGATTTGCTTGGCGGTTCGATCACCCAAGCCTATGTGGCCAACGGGCAGGATCCCCTGCTGAGCTACAAGACCAAGGAACGTGTGGTCGTCGAGACGGCCGGCGCCCGCATCGGGCTTGCGGAGACGGTTCTGACAGCTGATGCATCCGGTGCCTATAGGGCGGCACTGTCCTATCACATCGACAACCGGACGGAACAGTTCCTCGAGGTTGAACTGCCGAAAGACGTGCAGCTTTGGAGCGCCATAGTGGCCGGTGAACCGGTCAAGCCGGCACGAACAAGCGGTGCTTCGCTCTCCGCAGATGCGTCGCTCTCCGCAGGAGCAATCAATTTTCGCCGGGTCCGTATTCCGCTTATCAGAACCGCCGCCGGCGACTTGGATTATGTCGTACTCCTCAAGTACGGCGGTCGCATGCCGCCACCGGGTGGTCTGCGCCGCGTTGAATTTCCTCTGATACGAACGATCAATGTCCCCGTCGAGCTCAGTCAGGTACGGCTATACTTGCCCGAAACCCAACGTTGGTCGAATTTCTCGGGCACCATGCGTCGCGCAGACGGCGAGGGTGATCTGGCAGCGGGCATCGTTCGTTACCAGACTCGGCTGGCGGAACGCCTTGTGCGCACGATGCGGAGTGACAGCCCGTTCGCGCAGGTCCGAGCCGCCACAAACTTGGGAATATTGAAATCCCAAACCATCAGATATCGCCAATCCGCCTCTCGATACGGGTTACATGGTAAACTTCAACAGGAGATCGTCGTCAACGATGCCATAGTTCGAGAAGCCGAAGCGAGGAGCAAGGAACTGCTTGGCGAGCGCCGGCCCGCCGGCTTGGAGGACAATCGAGATATGATGAATTTCGGGTATGCCAACCAGCAAATCAGCCGGGCCAGAAACCGAGTACAAGGTTTGCCCGACAACTTCAAACGCCCGGAGTCGAGCACGGACGAACAGCGCCTGCACCAACAGCATTTTGACCGCGATTGGCTCGACGCAAACAAATTGGGTCAGTTTGGCAAGAAAGAATCGTCGGAAGATTTAGAGGAAGAAGAGATCGGACCGTCCTTCACTGAAACTTATGATGCTTTTGCCCAGAGACAGGAGCGCCAAGTCGCCCAACAGCAGATGCAGACAGTGTTCTCATTCGATGTTGCCGGGCGGGCCAACCTTCCGCAAGGACCGAAGCAACGACGTGTACGCCGCGGCGAGACCAATGAGGCGGTAGCGCAGTACCAACGACAATTAGCGAGAAAGAGTGTGATCGTGCCTGCGGACCAGGCCGGCGCGGATCATGACACCGTCGACTCGTCTGGCGAATTGTTTGCGGATGGCCACGCCACGTTCGACCGTCTCATCGAAGCCTGGCCCGAAGAGGGCGCGGGCTTGGCAAGCTTGACTGTCGAACTCCCGGTGCGCGGTGTCGCGTTCTTCTTCACAACGCCGCGGGGAGAGGTGACCATCACCGCACGGTCCGTGTCTCATCAATTCATCGAAACCGTGCGCCGTATCGGGCTGGCCCTTGCCGTGATCGCGATTGGCATCGTGGGCTACTTCGCGTGGCTCAAATGGCGCGGTTCGCGGTTCACGTACCGGGTCTGGTCCACACTCGCGATCGTTCTGGGCTTTACAGGGGCCATCATAGGCATACTGCCGATACTGGCGGTGCTTGTACTGGTGGTCGGCGTCGCCGCGAAAATAGATCTCCGTCGCCGAAAGCGCGCCGCGGCATTGTAGTCAGTACTGAGTTATCAGTTATCAGTTGTCAGTTCCAGTATCAACGACTGACAACTGATAACGGATAACTGATAACTGACAACTTTTTCTACGCTTCTTTCGAGCGAATCACGACAAGCTTCTCGATTTGCATGTCCTTCATGGTGTGCGGAATCCCGCCCACACCGAGCCCGGATTCCCGAAGGCCGGCGAACGGCATCCAATCGACGCGGAAGGCGGTGTGCTCGTTGACCATGACCGACGCCGCATCCAGGCGCCTCGCCGTCCGGAATGCCGTGTCCAGGTTCCGTGTGAAAACAGCGGCTTGAAAAGCGAAGGGTAAGCCATTCGCCCTGGCGATGGCATCGTCGATCTGTTCAAACGGATACACGCACACCACCGGCCCGAAAACCTCCAACGTACTGACCCGGGAGTCGACCGGTGGATCGAAAAGCACCGTCGGGGCATAGCAACTCTTGGAATTCGCTCGACCACCGCAAAGTAATTCGCCACCTCCCGCGACGGCCTCCTTTACCCATTCGTTCACGCGCTCGACCTCCGCATGGCGAATAAGCGGACCGACTTCCGTGTCGTCGAGGGTTGGATCGCCGACTCGAAGCGAATCGGCCTTGGTCGCCAAACGATCGGCCAGCGTGCGGGCGATACGCTGATGCGCGAAGATTCGTTGTACGGAGACGCACACCTGACCCGCGTGATAGAAACCACCTTTCGCCAGAAGTGGAACGGCCTCATCCAAGTCCGCGTCCTCGGCGACGATGACCGGGGCGGCGCCGCCGTGTTCCAGCGTGCACCGCGTACCCGGCGCCAACTTCGAGCGCAACATCCAACCGACGCGGCCGCTGCCGATGAAAGTGAAAAATGCCACACGCGGGTCGCAGGCCAGCGAACCCGCAACTTCATGGTCTTTCGTCAGAAGCGCCTGACACCACACGTCGGGCAATCCCGCTTCCCGAAGAATTTCCACGAAGCGCATACACGACAAGGGCGTGTCCTCGGCGGGTTTTACGATCACCGGACAACCTGCGGCGACCGCGGGTGCCACCTGGTGGGCAATCAGGTTCAGTGGATGATTGAACGCGCTGAACGCCACCACTACGCCGATCGGCTCGTGTTGCGTGAACGCCAGACGTCCTTCCGAGGCGGCACTGAGTCCCATCGGGATCACGGTGCCGGCTTGGGTGCGCATTGTCTCGACGCATATCTTGACGCAATCGACCGCGCGGTTCGCCTCGATGAGCGAATCTATCAACGGTTTGCCGCCCTCTTGCGCTGCAGCGCTCGCCAGTTCGTCCCGCCGCTCCTTCATGAGTGCGGCCGTGCGCTCCAGAATTTCTATGCGCCTCGCCGGACTGAGCCATGCATCTCGATCGCGAAACAGACTGTGGGCCGTGGCCAATGCCTTGTTCACGGCATCAGCACCGCCTGTATCGACGGTGGCGATGAGTGAACCGTCAAATGGCGCGGTGATCGACACCGGCTCGCCATCGGGCTCGGCGCCCGGGACCAAGAGAGGAACGTGCGGCGTCATTGCCATACTCCTGCCGAAACGGCTATATCGGGCAGACCAGGTTTCCCAGCTTCTCCGTCAACTTCATATTCTCGGAGTAATCCACGGGACAATCAATCACCACCACCGTGTCATCCGCGATCGCCTGCCGGAGCGTCGGAACAAGATCGCCCGCGGATTCCACACGGTACCCTTTCGCGCCGAAACTTTCCGCATACTTCACGAAATCCGGATTCGTGAAGTCAATGTGGCTTGCTCGACCGAAGCGCCGAAGCTGATGCCATTGAATCAGACCGTACTGACTATCCGTCCAGATCAGGATAACGATCGGCGTGCCGATCCGCATGGCCGTTTCGATTTCCTGAGAATTCATCATGAATCCGGCATCGCCGGTCACCGTGAGTGCCGTCCGGTTCGGGTAGGTGAGCTTCGCGGCGATCGCACCGGGAACGCCAATGCCCATCGCGGCAAAGCCGTTCGAAATGATGCACGTATTCGGCGCTTCCGCCTGGTACATGCGGGCCATCCACATTTTGTGCGCACCGACGTCGCTGATGACGATGTCCGCGGCATTTAGGACCTGGCGGAGGTCCCAGATGATTTTCTGAGGCTTCATCGGAAAGCCGTCACTGTTGCTGTGCTCGGCCAGTTCATCGACGATTGTCGTACGAAGGGTCTGCGCTTGGAATTCCAGCTTGGGTGTGGCCTTGTCGGTGATGGCGGCCAAAGCCTGCTTGATGCAGCCGACGACGCCGACTTCCAGCACATAGTGTTCATCCACTTCGGCGGGCATGGTGTCGATGTGGACGATCTTGCGATCACTGTCCGGGTGCCAGAGGTAGGGATGGTACTCGATCATGTCGTACCCGACGCAAATGATCACATCCGCTCGATCGAATCCGCAGGCCACGTAGTCGTGAGCCTGAAGCCCGACCGTGCCCAAGCTGTGCGAATGGGAAAATGGAATCGCGCCCTTGGCCATGAACGTCGTCGCCACCGGCACGTTCAGTTTTTCCGCAAACGCCGCGAGCTCATCGCATGCGTCTTGACGGATGACGCCGTTGCCGGCCATCACCATGGGATAACGAGCAGACGAGATAATCTCAGCCGCCTTGTCTAGTTTGCTCTGCGGTGGCGAAGGGGCAGGCGCCTGCTGCACCTTGAGCGGCGTTTTCTCGACCTCCATCGCGGCCACATTTTCGGGAAACTGGATGAAGCTGACGCCGGGCTTTTCCGCTTCGGCTATTTTGAAGGCCTTGCGCACGATCTCGGGAATAATCTCCGGCACGAGGATCGAAGTGCTGTACTTCGAGATTGGTTCAAAGAGCTTGACCAGGTCGTAATACTGATGGCTCTCCTTGTGCATGCGCGTTGTGGATGCCTGACCGGCGATGGCCACCAGCGGTGCTCGATCCATGTTGGCGTCTGCTACGCCGGTCACGAGATTCGTAGCGCCGGGGCCGAGGGTGGCCAAGCAAACACCGGCTTTTCCGGTCAAACGACCGCACACATCTGCCATGAAAGCCGCCCCCTGCTCGTGCCGCGTGGTGATGAATTGGATATTGCTTTCGAGCAAGGGATCCATGACATCGATGTTTTCCTCGCCCGGGATTCCGAAGATGGTCTGGATCCCCTCGTTTTCCAGGCATCGCACGAACAATTCAGCCGCGTTCATGTCGTTTCTCCATCTTGGTCTTGATGGTCGTGATTTGCCCTACCCTTTACCGCAGAAGGCTGAATGCGCCAAGGCAAGAGCCGTGCTAGTGTACCGCCAACGTTGGTTCTGCGGGTTTGCAAGCGGGCCACTCCCTAACGGTCGCGGTACTGATGCTCAGGAAGCGTCGTATCAGTACGGCGAGCGTGAGCGACCCGGCTCTTGGTCAACCCGCATAATTGAGGTTGGCGATACACTAGGTGTCAGCGCCTTTGCGACGCCGTCGCAAGGACCGATATAACGGACACCAACCCGCGAGTCCGGTAAGGAGGAGTTCAAGCTGGAAGACAAGCGCTGTCCATTTGGCCCAGTCCGGTGATTTTGACAATCCGTCCAGGTTGAGCAATATCAATACCGCGCCAAGCGCCATGCGCTGGATTCGATCCTTTGGTAGCACACGACCATGCATTTC
>JADFIX010000156.1 GCA_022566435.1 Planctomycetota bacterium | reverse complement strand
CGAAAGCGACGGCGTCGTGCCTCCGCGCTCGATGACCGTCGCACGCGCGAAGCAGGGTGGCAACGGTCCATAGCGTTTCGAGTAACAATGCGGATTGCACTGCCGCGGATTGTCGATGTGAACGCCCGGCCTGTCGGAACCCAAAGCGTGGATGACCAGGTCCGCACCGTCGTGTCCGATTCCGGTGGCTGTGGCCAGACGTCGATCGAACCGGTCGATGTCGCCGTACCATTCGGAGAACGCCGCGAACCGACCGGCGTTGAAGATCATGTAGCGATCCATGCCGTCTTCCGCGCGGGAATGAATATCGGGGATGAAGTTCCAGAATCGGACCGGATGGCGGGCGTTCACGCGGTCGAGGGTCCGGGCGACCGCGGCATAGGCCTTAGCGGCACAGCGTTGGAATTCCAGCGACCGGAGGGAACGCGCGTCGGGCACGACAACCGACACCAGTGCTAGGTCTTTCGCGTCCGCGACCTGGATCGACATGCCGCTTACATCGACGGGATGCCGCGAAACGGGGCACGCCCCGAGTTGCTCGTCCACCCAGGGGGGCAAGGCATGCCCGGCCGGTGTGGCAAGTCTAGAGACGCCCGAGACACTCGACTCCGCGGTAATCATGGCCGAACAAGCTACCGCAAAAGCGCATCGAAGTTAAGTGCTTTTTCCAAGCATATCTACAGAAGGATAGACACGATACGTACTTCACGGGTCTGTGAAATCTTTGGAAGCGATTTGTTGCCGACCGAAACTCGGACACTCCTACGAAGGTCGCCCGGATGAATCCAAGCCCACACCGAGCACGGAACCCGCGTACTTGCTGCCCAAAACGGCGAAACGATCGGGTTGCTCAGATCCTCGGCCCGGTAGGATCCCACGAACAGGGGAAACCGCCCAACGAGGCATTCGACCGGTTAGCAGTTTACCCGCCGCACCCGCCAGCCGCGAAGAGTTGAGAGGAGGATTCTTGCATTGGTTGGTGGAGGGGCCGAGATTGTCGGAACACCTACGCACTGCTAAGGTGGGCCTCTTGGCGAGCGATTCGTCGTCAGCCGAGTTGCGAGAACTGTTGCACGTTCGGCGGCAGATCGACCGTTCCCGCCGCGAAACGCAAATACGCTAGCGTATCGGTGCTTTGTTCGTAAGGAGACGAAGTAGTGGCGAAGGCGAGCAAGGTAGAGAACAAACCGGGCGACAAGACTCGCAAGGCGAAGAGGAAGTCTGTCAAAATCGTCGGTGAGCCAGCAAAGGCTGGCCGTACGGGCGCGGACAAGAAGCCAGAAGGGAAGACCATCGCGGCAGAGCCGAAGGGATTTGGTCTTCGGCTTATGGATGACATCCAAAACGAGGGTGTGGTTCATCAGGAGGTCGTTGCCCGTATCGAGGCGCTGACGAACCGGAACCTCGTCTCCTATTCCAGTTTCTTTGCGCATCCTGCGGGCATCATCGACGATCACGATCCCCGTATGATTGAGACGCTGCTCCAGTCGATTGACCTGTCGAGGTATCCCGGCACGCTCGATCTGATGATAAACAGCCCCGGCGGTATCCCAACAGCCGCCGAAAAAATCGTCCTGACATGCCGAGAGTATGCGGACAGCTTTCGGGTCGTCGTACCACAGACGGCGATGAGTGCTGCCACAATGATTGCGATGGGAGCAGACGCGATCCTGATGACGGCCACATCAGAACTGGGGCCAATCGATCCGCAGATGATCCAGACGCTACCCAACGGGCAGCAGATCATGCGCCCGGCAAAATCGTTCATTGATGCCTATGTTGACCTTGTCAATCAAACTCAGGAGGCCGTTCGGAATAAGCAACCACACCATCCGTTTGTTGAACTGCTCCGAACCGTCGATCCCCCTTGGATTCAGGAGTGTCTCAAGGCCCGTGAACTCGCTAAGAAGATTGTTATCGACTTCCTCTCGCGGTGGATGTTGCGCGATATAGGCGTAGAGAATGTCAAAGAGGTCGTGGATCGGTTCATAGCCGTAGGAGAGGAAGGCTCGCACGGTCGCGCGATTCGCTCGGAGAAGGCAAAGAGCTTCGGGCTTGAACAGGTTGAGCTAATCGAAACAGGGGGCAACTTGTGGAAGGCGATTTGGGAGCTGCACGAACGCTCTCACCGCTATGTGCAAAGTCGTGGGTTGGCGAAGTATCTCGTGGGCCGCAACGGAGGGATCAATGTCCAAGCAAAGGTCATGCAGATCAGCTAGCCGCATGGATGTCGTAGGTGTAGATCGGCTGTCGCACGACCTCGTCGCCGCTGTACGGCGGATGTGCGAGTTCGGGGTACGCTCTTTCGTATTCGCGGATTTGTTCGGCGACCTCGCGCTGCACCTTCTCGAAGTTCTCGGCGAGCTGCTTCTCGGTAAGTTTTTCGCGTGGTTGCTTCATCGTGCTACCCCGGCTTCGGTTCCTGCTTCGTTATCTGGCCGCGATCCGTGGCCAACCGCCCGTCTGGCTTTGCTATATCGGTAGCGGGGTGCGTGCGGCTCCATCCGCATTCATTATACGATCTTCGCAGGCGCTCAGTCGCGGATACCGGCGAGAGCCCTCACCTGCCATAGCACCTATTGTAGCGGATCAGCGTCAGCGGTTCAATGATGCAGCCTCCTGCATGCAAAAAAGCGGCACAGGGGCAAAAATGGCGGTCTGTCAACGTCCGAAAAAGTGTCCGTTTAAACTCGCTCCGAGGAATCCATGCTGACGCCGACTACGGAACCTGCGTAATCGCTGCCTAAAACAGCAAAACGATCGGGATTCTCAGATCCTCGAGCCGGAAAGACCCCACGAACGGGGGAAGCCGCCCAACGAGGCATTCGACCGGTTAGCAGCACCGCCGCAAGGGCGGCCAGCGGAAGCACGGAAAAGCATTCGCCGATGTGGCCGTACACGGAGCCCACGATGGCGTCGTGAGAGGAGTCTTCCGGGTGATTTTGTTTCCTTCGGGTTCGCAAACCCGCGGCTTCCATACGGTCGAGCCAAGTATCGTTGGCCGAACTGACCACGTAGCGCGGTCGATCAAGATCCGACCAGATGCGGCGAACGGTGGCGACCGCTTCTCGCATCGAGGTTCGCGGTGCTACGCCGGAAGCGGTGGCGACGATCCTTCCTCGGATCGTTGCACCGCGCTTTTCTGCAGCGCGGCGACTTTCCAATACCAGAGTGACGGCCCCCGCACCGGTCACGAATCGCCGCCACGGTTTGGAACGTCGCCCGCGGCCATCGGGGCCATAGAGGCCGAAATATCCGTGGGCGTCATTCACGGTTTTGGCGTACTCCTCGGCCGCACCGACGAGGACCCGATCCCAACGTCCGGAGCGAATGCGCGCCGCCGCGAGCAGTATGCCTTCCAGTCCGGCGGTTCGAGTACCGATCAGTGTCTGGCAGAATCCCTTGACTCCGAAAGTCGTGCTGAGATGAGCGGCCGCCGCGTTGGGCACGCCCTCGGCAAACAACATGGGGTTGGCCGCGTCAATCCCCTGCTCGATGAGTTGACGGTAGTATCGTTCGCAGTAAATCGTCGATCCATAGTTCGTCCCCAAAAGCGCGGCGCACGATTCCGTTAGCTCGGATTGCCTCTCGATTCGGGCATCGTCCAAGGCCAACGTCGTGGCCGCCAGCGTCAGCTTGACGTAGCTGCTCATCCGTCTGACGCGTCGCGCTTCGAGTAGACCCGCAAGCGCTTTGTCGTCGACCTCACCGGGATCGGCCACCAACGGGTCCGGGTTAGGTCTATCCAAGAGGTTGCCGAAGGCGTCGTTTCCCACCGCGCCGGGCAGGATGACGCCGATGCCGGTGATCACCGGATCCGTCGGCGAAGTTTCGGCTACTTTCGATGAGGATGCTGATCCGACGGCACCACGCTGCAAGTGTGACTCGTGCAAGGAAGCCTTGTCGCTCGTGGACTCGCTCGCAGAAGGCGGTCCGATCACCATACAAGTGTTAGCGCCGCCAAATCCGAGCGATGTATTCACGGTAGCGCGAAGATCGCGCTTTCGCATGGCGTCCTTGCGAAGCGAGAGTGCGTCGAACTCGACTTCGTCGGGCTCGACTCCGTTTGTCGGAGGGACAATCTTGTCACGAATCGCCAGTGCCGAGAGGATCAGTTCGACCGCACCGGCCCCGCCCAGCGTGTGACCGATGTAACTCTTGAAGGCGACGACGGGCACCGACGCAAGATCGTCCCCGAACACGGTCTCGAGTGCTGCGTATTCGGCCGCGTCGTTATCCGGCGTGGCGGTCGAATGGGCGGCCACCATACCCACCGCCGAAGGATGGACATCGGCGGATGACAGCGCTTGGCCCAGGGCTATCGCGGCACCGCGTCCTTCCGGATGGGGTTTTGATAGGTGGTGGGCATCGCACGATTCGCCGAAGCCCAACACCGCGGCTAAAGGGCGCGCGCCGCGCCGCGCCGCGTCGCGCTCTCGTTCGAGGACGACAATGCCGTAGCCTTCGCCGAGCTTCATTCCATCGCGCCCCCGGCAGAAGTTTCGTATGCGCCCCTCGGTAATCAAGCGCATGCTGTTGAACCCGCCGTAGGCATACTCGCTGATGGGATCGTATCCGCCCGCCACGAGAAGATCGAACTGATCGGAGCTAAGAAGTGTCTCGGCCATGGCAATCGACGCCAGACCGGATGAGCACGCGGAGCAGATCGACGAGGCCATCCCCCGAAGACCGAATGGTTCCATAGCGACCCGAAGAATGTCGCCCGCGAGAAACCACTCGAGCGGCGCGAAATCGTCCGATCTGATGAAGCTCCCAGCCTGCCGCATGCCGTGAAGCGTCGTGCCAAGCAAGACGCCGCAACGATGCGGTGGATACGGAAGATTCGCGAGGCAATCGGCGCCCTGCAAGGCTTCTGTGATCGCCATTTGTAGATAGGTCGTCTCGCGAAGATCGCCGCAGACCTGATCAGAAACTACATCCGGTGCTTGGCCCCCGCCCTTGTTGGAAGACAGCGGAGACTCGATGGCCGTGAGCGGCGCGATCCCACTTCTGCCTTCGATGAGCGCACGCCATGTGTCTTCGACATTGAGTCCAAGCGAGGTCACCAACCCGGCGCCGGTGATCACGACCGACGCGGTTTCGTTCGCGGTGTCAGTTTGTGACGGGACCATCAATCTGATCCTCACACCAGACGGGGTAGACCATCGACCATTGCTCAGGATTTGCCCGCACGTGTCGTTCGAGGGCCGACGCGATGTGGCGAAACGCTGGATGGGCCCCGTTCACCGGTCCATCGGCCCGCGAGACGAAGATTGCCTCCTCGATCACGATCTTCACGCGACCGACCGCGGTACGGATCGAAAGAATCGGAATGATCGGCGCGCCGGTGGCCAACGCCAATTTAACGGGTCCGGGCGGCATCTCGATGTGCCCATCGAAAAACGGTACGCGTTGGCCTCGTTGACCGGGCATGATTCGATCGGCCTGTAGTACGACGACTTCGTCCGCCAACAGGGCGTCCCTTAGACGAATCCACAGCGACCAGCCGTCGTCGACGGGAGATTCGATAACGCCGATCAGATTTCGCAGCCTCGATCGCAGTCGATCGAACCGCGGTATCGCGTCGCGGTGATACACCACATGAACGCGTTTTTCCTTTTCCGAAAGTGCCAACATGCCGAGTTCGAATCCGCCGAGGTGGGCGGTCACGACAATCGCACCGCGTTTTTGAGCCCTGACGTCGAAGTATCGCTCTCGGTTCGACACTCCATCGATCTGCTTGGCGAGTTGTTCCCGTGTCTGCCGAACGTGTTGCCCCAGTTCGTACACACTGAGATAGAAATTGCGGATGACGGATTTTGCAAGTGCCTCGCGCTGCCGGGTCGATGAATGCTCTCCCAAAATCCGTCGGGCATTGGCCAGCGTCCCGCGACGAAGCACTTTCGAATACCGCCAAGCGAACCACAAGAAGAGCGGGCGGGTGACCAAGACGAAGCGCGGGTAATACTGCGTCCACCAGAACATGAATCGTAACCAGAAACTCGCCGACATGCGGCGAACACCGGATTCGACGGCTCGGGGTTCCGGTTGACTCTCGACCGGTCCGATTGGCTCTTGAATCGTGCCGATCACTGCCTCTCTCCGTATACACCGTCGGTATACGGCCGCGCGTTGGGCGAGCGGGGATAGACAACCTTCGTGCCCTCCGGGGCGGCGAAATCGAAATGACGATCGCCCAAACCCGAGTTGGTCGTCGTTTCCGAAAATGTAATCGTCGTACGTTCGCCGTCGCCGTCGATCATGTCCACACGCGCCGCGCAGCCGGTGGTGGTGTCTAGCACCACGTCCACCCGCGCCACGAAACGCTGCAGAGAATCGTCCTTCGCCGTAAGTCGAACGGCCAGGAAGCGTTCCCGGTCCTGATACTCGTCGGGTACGTCGCCGGCTGGAATCGGCTCGACGAAAAAACGGTCTCGCAATGGCGCCCACCGCGGAACGGGCGAGACAAATAACTGCCGCAGTTGATCGTCGATCGGATAGACCTCCACCACCTTGCGCCGGGGATAGTGGATACGCACGCGTTTTGCGTCCATCAACATGGTCGTGCGATGAGGCGCATCCGTTTCCCACCGGGTATGCGATCCCTTCATCCGAACCCGCCCTTTCGACACCATCGGCTTTTTCAACAGCGCCGTGTGTTTTTGCTCCACGAAACGGGAAGTCAAATCGGTAATCGACGCGGCGAGCCGATCGACCGCCTCCAGCCTTGCGTGAAAGTCGGCATTGGGCGATTGAAATTCGTCGCCGGCCTTGGTGGCTGCGCAGCAAAGTGCGGCGAATAGTGCGGAAGAGATAAGTACGTATCGTCTCGCCAGTAAACCGTTCATTTGTGCACTCGACAGTCCGGTTGACCTGGCCGCGGGGTCAACGCCTCGTTCTTCGACACAAGTCGCTAGCCTCTATCTACACAAGTCGCAAGCTTGGATCTAAGCCACGCGTGCGGTCACGCTTCGCCCCAACGGGGCCGCGACATGACATCCCAAGGCATCGCCCTTCATGCTCATTCGCGCGCCATGCTCGGTTGCACGAATTCGGTCGCATTCAGTCTGCGACGCGCAATAACAAAAAGGCCTGTAAGGACGCAACAAACAATCAACAACGCATGGACATGAGCGCCCACGCCGCCGATTACGATCGCCGGGCTGCTGACTTCCTACAGGATACCGACCTGATGCGAATGGAGCTTGGAACGAATCACCCGGGGTTAGAGAGACATCTTTAGTTCTTGATGCTGCAAATGAGTTGAACGAGATTCATCGACAATGACTGTGGATGCCCGGTCCTCGGCTTTTGCGGCCTTTCAGAGCTCCTACCTTATTGTGTGCCGGTCCCCAGGGTGCCCTGGCCGGGTGGCCATGGGGGATTGCTCCCCCACGGCTCCCACAGATCCGTACGTGCATGTTCTTATGCATACGGCTCCTCGAATCAGGGGTTGGCTACGGATGGCGGCAG
>JADFIX010000155.1 GCA_022566435.1 Planctomycetota bacterium | reverse complement strand
GATGCGAGCCGCCTTGGCGATGAATGAATACGTCAAGCAGGAACATCCAGGGCTTCGTATTACGGTTGGCATCAGTTCGGGTCGGGCAGTCGTTGGGAACATCGGTTCAGAACAGCGCATGGAATACACGGCAATGGGTGATATTGTGAACGTGGCCGCTCGGCTTCAGACCTTTGCCCGGCCCAATGAGATTTGCATCGAAGAAGAAACGTTTCGCCAGGCGGGTGGCACGCTCAATGTCCAGGAAATCGGCACAATCGACGTGAAGAACCGCATGGAGCCCGTTCAGGTCTACAAGGTGCTCGAAGCAACGCCAAGTTTCAAAGGAAGCCTAGACACGTTAGGTGATTAGCATCGACCACGATCCGCCGCCGACTTTCATGCCATCGCGAATCGCCATGTCTAGCCCGGATATTTCATCGGCCGATTGGTGATTTGGGCTAGTGCGACGGTCCAAGTCCCGGTATTTGTGTGGTTTCAAGAACATCCGCACGCACCAGGACAAGGAACCCGTGCAGTCAAAAAACTCAGCTCAGCTGTCTGTCACGACAATCTGCACTTTCCGCGCGAGTTTTCGCCACGTTGCTCGCACTGCGGCCGAGCACCGTACATTCCGGTAGTTCAATCAGCTGTTTTGGCGTGAGCTGCTCTCGATTCACGGTTCAGATTGGACACAAGCGGATGCCACGTGGCGGCGAGTTCGCCGTCGCGACCACGGCCGGGTTGTGAGCTAGTGGTTCGTAAGCGCGTCGCTTGCCGCTCTTCGGATGAGGCTCTCGAGCATGTCCTATTCGCGCCCTATTTTCAACCAATTTGGGACGGTCTCGGCAAACGAGAAACCAATCTGTCTTTTCGTGACCGGAAATTGCTAGTTCGTGCCCCTTGGTATTGTTGAGGCTGATTGCGAGCTAATTTCTTGCTGGATAGAATCTTGTTTTGACGAGCTTCGGTTGTTCAAAGAGTCGTCATAACGCAGTTGCGATGCGGTCGTCGCTGAGAGGAGTTGTGGTGAATAGAGTTGTTGTCGCTTTTATTGTGTATTGCTTTTTCCACACTCCCGTATCTGGTCAGTCGCAACCGCCATCGCGAACCTGGAAGGATTCGACGGGGAAATTCAGCATTGAAGCTGTGTTTGTACGCGTCGTTGGCAAGCAAGTAGTACTAAGGCGCGATGACAAAAAGGAAATCACGGTTGCTCTTGCCAAGTTAAGTCTCGCGGACCAGCAATACGTTCGAAAGCTGATTCCCCCGATGCCTCGCCAACTCGATGGCAGACTGGACAATAATTTGAAGTGCGTCGATCTGTCCGACATGACTGGTCAATTACCACTGGACGTGGTGAGCAGCAAAAAGATTTTGCGGCGCTCTGAAGCCTGGGAATACAGCACTTGGAAGCCAGAGGCGAGAAAAGACGACACGGTAGGTTATCCCTCGATGGTTCGTAATGATCGAGGCAAGAATCCCGATGGCAAGTTTTATCTCTACTATGCCCACCATGATCCGACGTCGGGGATTGCTTGTGCCATTGCGGACTCGATCGAAGGCCCGTACCACAAGCTCAAGAAACTCGACCCCAGCCGGGACCACAGCATGGTGCTCGTCAACCCGCATTCTCCCGGGAAACAAGGTGACCCCTCGCACTACTCGAGTCCATCGCTAGTCTGGAACGAGGATGCGCAATTATGGTTCATGTATTTTCACTACTACAATCACTTTCACAGACTTTGGGAGGAGCACCCCGACTATCCTGGTGGTGGGAATCAGATGACGGCGTTGGCCACATCGCCCGACTTGTCGTCACACAAATGGACGATTGTAAAAGACGAGGGGAGTGACAAGGTCAACGTTCCCAAGATTCTGCCCGTGTTGACCACGACGAAGAAGGCATGGATGTATGGCACGTCTTCGTACCATGCGATTCAGCGTTTGCCCACGGGTGAGTGGCTGGCCTTCTTGCGTGGAACGGATGCGAAGGGAGCCTGCAGTGTTGGCTTTGCCCGTTCCCAGGACGGTAGAAAGTGGGACCTGTTTCCCGAGAACCCGATGATTCGCCCGACGAGTGGCAAGGACGCGCAGCTTGGGATCTATCGGCCTGGCTTTATCGGCTATCTGGGCAAGAATCGTGCCGGTAAACACAAATACCTGGTGGTTTGGAGTGAGAGCCGAATCGGAGCGGATGTGCCGAAAATGCGCTACGGTTATACGACCGATTTCGTGACCATTACTCCGGACAAACGTGGTTACGCCAAGTGGCCAGCAGGTGACGGATTGATTAGTCCCTGGCGTGTCAAAGATAAGCTCTACTTGTTTGCCGGTAAGTACCTGCACGTGATGCAGTTGCCTACCTTCCGTTAATTCTGTGATCAACCCGACGCGAACCGAAATCACTTCCGCCAACGTCGCCCGAATCCGCTGCATGCTTCCGCCGAACCGCCGCTGTGACTCGGATCTTCATCGATCACTTCCACCGCCACTCTGCTCGCCCAACGATCTTTGCGCACGCACTTTGGCCGCGACCGCGTCCTGATGTAGAATCATCGTGTCGTTGCAGGTGTTGTAGGCACCGGGGTGAATGAGCGGGACCGGAAGCCGCTATCGCTCAAGAGTACGCCTACATGAACGTGAAAACCAACCAAGGCTTCACGGACAAGGATTTCAATCACATCAGTGACGGCGACGGCCGAACAACCCACGGCGTTGTCTGCTCGGCTGGCTCCGGCCGCGGATCTCGACCGCGATCTCGCGAGGCTCGAGACGCAGATCCTCGTAGACCACGTCGGGGCGCTGCTCGGCGATGTTGTCCAGGACAATCGCGCCCAGGACCGCCAGCCCCTGCACGGTGACGTGGAGCCGATCCCTCTGGAGCAGTTCCGCCGTGCTCGACCAGGTGCTGGCGCCTGCCGTCACCGCGCGTCCCGCGCGCAGGTCGGCAACGTAGCTATCGAGGGGGACCAGGACGACGTCCGGCCGGGCCTCGGACCATTCCTGGATGCGGTCGTTGATCCGCTCGAGGGTCCCGGAACGGGGCACGGAGCGCGGGCCGAGATCGACCGCGTCGCTCATGTCGGGCAGCCGGCTCACCACGACCGGACACCGGAACCGGTCCAGGTTGCGAAGACCCCGCTCGATGCCGCGGAGCCTCGCCTGCTCGCCGCCGCACTTGCGCCCGTAGGCGTACCAGAAGAGGTAGTCGACCGCGATGACCATCGACGGCCGGTGACGCCGTGCGTGCCGGACCTGTGCCGCCCCGATAAAGCGTGGGCTGACGGAGAAGAGCGATGTGCTCTCGTCGCGGACGCGCTCGTGGCGAACCGCGATCATCCGATCGAGCACATCGGCCAGCCTCAGGGTGCCGTCCGCCTCAAGCGACGTGCCGAAACCGGCCGAGACGCTCGCGCCCAGTACGACCACGCGCCGGCAGGGGGATGTCGAGACCTCCTCGGAGGGTCTCGCCTCCTGCGCGGGTACGACCCCAGCTATCGGGACCCCGAGAAGAATTCCAACGATCGAAAATCGGTAAAGGAATCCAGCCATTGACTCACCTCCAACCCCCGGTACTTGCTTGTTACCGGCCGCGCAGATGCGCCACACTTCTGTCTACGAAAATCGCGAACATCACTCTAACCGAGAATTCCCATTTGGTTCCGGCTGACAATCAGCCAGGCTCGATGTGGGTGAGTATAGCGTTCGTGTTGGGTGAAAGCCATTTTGCGTGGTCGATTTGCATCCCAATTCGCGCTCAGAAGCTGCCACCTTGGCACCGATCTTGATCAGCTTGCAGCGTCGTGAGCGACCACTATTGCACTGGCTCGGGCATCAGCGATTGTCCGTTGGATCGTGAAGGCCACATTGCAAATCGCGCCCTGTCGTTGCAGATCCCGGCAAGTTTGATAGCACCACTGAGAGCACCATCGCCAATTGCGATTGCCGTAACCCCTTTTCACACTTGGGGTTTGCGCGATCGGTGCGTCGGCCTCCGGAGCGGCATAGCCCGGATTATTCATGAGAGCCAAGCCTAGCCGTGGTCTGGTAGTCTTCCGGTTGCTTTTAGGATGACCGGATGATGGGTGCGGAGAGGTCCCCCTTTCCCCCAGGGATTGGTGCGTCGGAGAGGTGGTGGAAAGAGTTGGGACGGGGAAGACGAGCGATGGAGAGATTGCTACGAGCCCCTTAGTAACGCTCGGCCGACGTCGCGAAAGTGGTCGAGGAACGGCCACGATCCGGAGAGAAATACGCGGACGCAACGCGACGTCACCTTGATTCGTGCGGCAACTTTGATGAGCCGCATCCGCCATGTAGAAGCGTGCCCTTCACCAAGCGGGTTTGCTTCGCGACGACGGTTGAAGTGTCGACGGCGCGCACGTCCAGTGTGTGCTTCAACGGGAACGGCATCTTGATCGAGATAGTTGTTGGAGTCTTCTTCTGCGGGTGGATCGGCGATCGTCTGTCGTAGCGACACCAACATGTTGTTGGCCAGACAGTGAAGAAACATGCGGAAGCAATTTGCCATGTAGCGATGATCGCTCAGCCGGTCCGCACACAGCTCACATTTCAGTTCCTTGTTGCGGTTCTCGCTTTCGCCGCGCTCGGTGTATTCGTCATAGGCACCTTGCGGCAACGTGCGGGCACCTGGACGATTGGTTACCACGGCTCGAGTGAATCAAAGGGGTCAGGCCTCTTTGATTGAGTCGGCTCTGGGGTTTAGGCATAGCTTCGCTCCGTGAAACGCAAAACAGCAATGCACCGAAATGCAATGATTGTCTAAAGAGGCCTGACCCCTTTGACTCTTCCTTTGACTCTTCCTCCGTGAAACGCAAAACAGCAATGCACCGAAATGCAATGATTGTCTAAAGAGGCCTGACCCCTTTGACTCCGAAAATGGGTCGTTCTGCCCATTTCGTCATCGCCTGTGACCCAGACATGAGGCAGCAAGTGGCCTTGTTCATCAAGCATCTCCAAGGCCTGTTCGTGGCGAGTTTGAAAACGAACTCCTTTGGGAACTCCCGCAGCTTTCATGCGTGCTCGATCGCGAGTCCACTCTTCGGGAAGATACAAACGTGTATTGACCAACACATGAGGAGGAATCAAAGGGAGGAATCAAAGGGGTCAGAGGAATCAAAGGGGTCAGGCCTCTTTGATTGAGGGGAATCAAAGCACTGTCATGGCCGAATTTGCATTTTGAAGTGAGCGCGTACGTTTAGCGCTACTACGCGAAGGTAGATTTTTTGGCACTCGTTGTCCAGTGACTAGCTCGCTGCCGGGCACGTCTCGGTCAGCTAGAAGTGGTTCGGTCTCGCCACCCTGGTAGATATCCGAAGCTCGAAGGCTCCACACTGTCTCATCCGGCGTTCGAACCGCTGACAGAGCATCACGCTTTTTCGACGGGCTTGTTCAACAGAGCGTTGCTCGGTCGATACCCTCGGGGTCAAGACGATGTTGCCAGTGTGCCTGGCGGCACGACGGGTCAGTCAGAACTCCGAGCTTCGGACATATTGGATTCTACATCTTCTTCGATAGGAACTCCAAGTCGAATGAGCAACGGGACCAATAAATCACCAATTCGTTTGGGGCCGCGATGTTTCTTGCGGGCCAGTTCCGCCAACGGTTTCGCTTCAGCGGCGTAAGCCGATTGGGGCAGCCAAGCAAACGCCTCGTTCATGTCGCGAACCGATTGCTCGACCGGCGTTTTGTGAACGCGATGGAACTCCTGCAACTTGGCCAGCAAGTATTCGCGGTCGACGCCTTTGCCGCGCCACACTTGTCGGCCGCCGACCAATTGATAGACCATCCGCATCGCACGGTTGGCGATGCGGCAGCGGCGGTCGCGCGGATCGATCTTCTGCCGCATCCACAGCGCCGACAAGCCGCGATAGTAGGAATGACACTTGATCAGATTTTCGGCCACCAGCATCGCCGCTCCGCGTAGCTTGCGGTTGCATTGCCGGACGAGTGAGCCGTCGGCATGATCGACCTCGTCGCTTTGGTACCGCGACGGGTACAGACCCGCGCGGCCGTTGATCGCGCGGGCCGAAGCGTAATACTCGATTGGTCCGGCTTCCCCGGCCAGCCGCGCGGCGCTGACGACGTTGATGCCGGTCACGCTGAGCAGCAAGACATACGGCGTTTTCACGAGAAAACCTGCCATTTCCTGCTCTGCTTCGCTTATCTGGGTGGCGAGCAACTGACGGACGTCGTTGAGTTGTCGCCACTGCCGCGTGCGCATCGCCGCGAGTTCTGACGGCTCGGCGGCGGTGCCGGCCCAAGCGACAATCCGTTCGATCGTGCGCGTTTGAAAACGAACTTTCGTCTTGCGCAGATGAGCCGCAATTCCATCAACACCTGACTTGCGAATCGCGTCGGCCGAAGAGAACTTCAAGGCTGCCGGTAACGCGATCGATTTGTGGAACAGTTTGGCGTCTTCCCACAGATCGGCGAAGCCAGGCATCGTTTGATGCAGCAGTCGACGGATCTGAACCATCAGCCGCGCGCGTTGCTTGACGAGGTTGTGCCGGTGACGCGAGACGGCTTGCAGCGACTGATAAACCTCGCCGACCGGAAACGTGGCCAGGCCGTAACCTTTGACGGCCGCATGGAAGATCGCTTCCAGATCGTTGTCATCGGTCTTCGCATCAGGATGCAGCGGCTGGCGGTAATGATTCGACGCGAACGGATGAACGATTCGCGTATCGAACTTTGCTTTGCGGAACGCTTTTTGTACCGGCTTGTGATAGATGCCGGTCATCTCGACGGCGACGATGGTGTCGGTCAATCCTTCGGTCTGGCAGGTGTCCGCGACATGCTGTGTCATCGTTCGCAATCCGCCGTTGGTATGCTCCACCGCAGTAGGTTCGATATTGACTTTTCCATAGAAGTTGCAGAGCATCCATTTGGACCGGCGTTTCGCGCAGTCGACCGCGACGATGCCAAAGTGCTCCGGCCCCACGGCCTGTACGCGCTCCTGGATCTGGCCCGCCGGCTTGCCAATGAATCTTCTTTTTGAGCCCGTGGATTTCCGTTTTTTGGATTTCGTAACCATGCGAGAGTCTCCTAATTGAAGGTTGGGCAAATTCCTCCAATAGAAGCACTCGGATGGTCCTCTCACTTGTTTTCAAGAGTTTCGGGGACATACCAGGGGGTCAGGCGGTTGCGGTGCGTGACCGCTAGCCAGCCAGAACGTCCAGCCGAGGAACAGCCACGCTAGCCATTTGACTTCGTCCACCGCACGCAATCTTTGGTGGCGACCGCGTCCTTATGTAGAATCAGTTTGTCGTTGCTGGTTTCGCAGGCACCGGGGCGCATGAAGCGCAAGCGAAAGAATCACACTAGGTTCCTTCGCTTGCGCTCTTGCGCTTCAGGCTTCCCGAACGCCAATCAAAGAAGGCCACGTTCGGCAGTACGAGGAACAACCGCACGAACTGTCGTGTCACGGATTCCATCGAAATTTGGAAATTCGCTGTAACAATTCGATTGCTTCGAACGCCAGA
>JADFIX010000154.1:4019-7507 GCA_022566435.1 Planctomycetota bacterium | reverse complement strand
GTGGATGTGCTTGTCCTCCTTGAGGTCGCGGCGAAGGGCGTGCAGCTCGGTTCGCCGGCCGATGAATCCCGCCCGCAACACCTGCGTGCGGGCACCGGGAAAGGCATCTTCGACGCGGCGGGCGACCTGGGCCCGGACCGCATCGGCGTATTTCCGGGTGATCTCCAGCCCCAGCGGATAGTCGGGCCCGCGGTGGTAGAAGACCAGCTGCGCCCAGGCGAAGGGTGAGACACCGTCTGGGTCGCCGCCGTCAACCTCGCGTTGGACTTCGCGCGCCGTTGGGTGGTAGGGCAAGGCCATGGCCGTCCGCGCGGCGCGGACAGCGTCACGCGTCCGCCGGCCTTTGGCAATCTCGCGATAGAAGGCCGTCTCCGCGTTCGTGGAAAGGGCGTCGTACACCGGCCCGAAATGGGCCACGATTTGAGCCACGCCTCCGCGGTGGAGCTGGGCCGCGGTGGAAGACACGTTCCCGGTCTTCTTCGGGTCCTTTTCGTGGAGCGAGGGCGGAGTATTACCGTGGCAGCAGGCCAGGTAAAAGAACCGCGGCTTCCGGTTGGGCGCAGCTTGGTTAATCTCCGTCAGCAGCTCTTCGACGGGTACCTGGCGCTCCTTTCCGAATTCGTCCTCGAAAGTCAAGGTGCCGTGCCCGCCATGCCCCGAGAAATGGACCCCGGTCGGCGGATCGTCGCCTGCCAGCCCGCGAACCAAGTCGTCCAGTTCACCCATCTCGTTGACGCGAACGCCGACGTGATCATGCAGGGCGCGGGTGACGTGGTAGCTCTCCACTTCGTAGTTGAGCCCGCTTCCCGCGGGGGCGGACACATTCACAAGCAACGACACCGGATGGGTGGGCGGCTCCAGGTGCGGCGCGCCTTCGGCCGGCACGGTGCGGGCGATGTCGAGCCGACCGTTGCGAACCGTCCAGTCGTCCTCTAGGCGGATCAATTCCCAGGGAAGGGCCAGGATGAGATCGTCGTCGCTTTCGATCACGAGGAATGGCGGCGGTCCGTCCCCGCGGGCTCGAGCGATCAGCAGGTTCGCGTCGGCCTCGGTGAGGACATTTCGCAGGGCGGCGCCCAGGGCGACTGCCGCGGCATACAATGAGCCTCGCTGGTCGTCACTTTGGATGGCATCAGCCGTAAGTTTCCAGAACGTTTCGAGGAAGAAGCCGAAATTTCCCTCGGTTTTCCAGGGTACCGGGACGGCATGCTCGCGGGTCGGGGACGATGTGACGGTCACCGTCCAGGATTCGCGCTTCTCGTCCGCAAAGGAGATTCGCAGTGTCAGGGTCGGCTGGGGAACGGCTTCAGGGACGTCCTCCGGTTTCAGCTTGCCGGTTTCGAGGGCGCGTAAGACCTCCTCCGGCGGTGGGGCCGAGAATACATAAACGTGGTTATTGTCGCCGGTGACGACAACGTTGCCGTGGGCGTCCTTCTCGAACTTCACACTTCGATCTGCGGCCATGGTTAGTTGTCTGCGGAGCGACTAGGCGCCCAGGCCGACGGCCGCAAGCAGCTTGTACCAGTTCTTTCCGAGCCAAGCGGCGGCGTTGGTCACGTGCGGCTTCAGCGTACTGACAACCTCGGCGAACTTGTCGGCCTTCTTCGCCGTATCCAGGACACGTTCGAGGGCTGCGCCGACCACGTCTCTGTCCGGGTTGGCAGCGTTACCTTCGTCCTCGGCCTCGTTAAGGGCGTTGGAGATACGCTGCCGAACGCGTGGTTCGAGGTCGAGAGCCTCCAGCGTCTGCCGGACGGCCTGCAACTCTCGGGCAATGTCAACAGAGCCGGCGGCGGGGAGGGTAATTTTGTGGGTCGCTACAGTCACGGTGTCGTAGTCACCAGTCACGATGACATTCTCGCTGGAATTGCCTTCAACATGGACGGCTCGCTCGCCCGGTGCGCCTGAAGTACTGACCATGTCCTTCTCCCTTCTGGTAAGATCTGCACCCGTCAACAACAGATGTCTGTTTCGGGAGGGTACCGCAGTGTGCGAAGAAGGGAAAGGGCAAGCCTGGACCTGCGTGGTGGAAGCCTAGGTGGAAAAGGGGACATTCTTGCTCTGTAGAAAACCCCTTTTTTTGCGCACGCACAATGCTCAAAGAGTTTTTCAAGGTCGACTACCGCGGCATTGTCAACATCCTTGTCGACTGCCCGAACCTGTGCGCCGCAATCGAGCTCGAACACGTCCCGCATTACACAACGCTGCAAAAGGCGGCCGACCGGCTTCTAAAAAAAACGCCGCGAATAGCCTCCTTGATCAAACGCTTGTCGCGGCGACGCGAAGATCCTCAAGAAACGCTTGAAGCTGGCGCCCGTCGACGGCACAGGATTCGAAGCCCACCACACCAGCCACTACTTCGTACGGCGAAGACCAAGCCCACCTTCCAGACGTGGGTTGCCGATTGCGGCGTGCAAATCGCGAGCCCACCTCGAATCACGAGGCGCGCCACCCGTCCCGGCGTGGGACGCGGGGCGGCGCATCGTGCCGTCCGACGCGCCGATCACCTGCGAAGTTCTTACCTGCGCAACTTCTGAGCGTAGGCCGAATGCGAAAGGGCTAATGGTTATGAAGAAAAGTACTTTCCGAAACGAACCCATAAATAAGTTCCACTTCATTCCCGATGCTCCGTGTCGAATTTCAAGTCGCAGGGGGCGCTTTCCGCTGGCCGCAATCCGCGTCGCGGCAGCCCGTTGTCGAAACGAACCCATTTCCGGGTTAACCACGATGACCCCACGCTACGGACGGTCAAGCCCGTTCTCGACCGGGGATTAACCGCAATTCTTACGCGACAACGCAACGGGCCAGGACCGCTTGACAGAACGCATCAAACCACGGACGCTGACGGCGCGCGGTTCATGATTACGCACAGGGAAGGGCAGGCGGATACCGTATGGATGCGGTGATTTGTGGGATCGATCCGGGATTGGGGACCACTGGTTACGCCATCTTGCGGCGTAGCGGTGAGAACCTCACCATCCTCGACGCTGGTGTGTGTCGCTATCCCGCCGCCGACCCTTTCGAGAACCGCCTCGTCTCTCTCCAATCGGATATTGCCGCCATTCTCGATGATCACCAGCCGGACGCGATCGGCGTGGAGGCGCTCTATGCCCACTATAAACATCCTCGAACGGCCATTGTGATGGGGCACGCACGAGGGGTCATTCTGCTCGAAGCGGGCAGGCGCCAGATCGAGGTCAAGAGCCTGGCGGCCACACAAGTCAAACGATACCTGACGGGCAATGGTCGGGCGAGCAAGCTGCAGATTCAGCGTGCCATTAAGGCGACATTGGGGCTGCCTTCGATTCCAGAACCTCCGGACCTCGCCGACGCGCTGGCGATCGCCCTTTGCTGTATTGGCTGCCTACAGAAATCCGAAAGTGCGGAGGCGATAGCATGATCGTTCGGCTGGCGGGTACGCTGACGGAAGTGTTTGAAGACTCTATCGTTCTGGAGCGAGACGGTGTGTCGCGAGAGGTGCTTGTACC
>JADFIX010000154.1:0-4009 GCA_022566435.1 Planctomycetota bacterium | reverse complement strand
TTTCCGTGGCCGAGCTGGCATCCTATCGAGGTCGACAAGTGACCCTGAATACCACGGAGTTTTTCGAAGGAAGCCATACTTCGGGGCATCTCGTGCCACGAATGCTCGGCTTCCTGCATGAGGAAGATCGCCTCTTCTTTTCGCGTTTTGTAAACGTGAAAGGCATCGGTCCGCGAAAAGCACTAAAGGCCCTTGCCGAACCGGTGAGGCGAATTGCAAGTTGGATCGAGGCCGGGGATTCGAAGGCCCTGGCGCGTTTGCCCGGCATCGGCAAGAGGACGGCAGATCTCATCATCGCTTCGCTTAAAGGCAAAATGAACGACCTCGCACTGCCCGGAGAATCCGAGGTTAAAGGGACCGTGGAACTGACCCAAGCCCAATGCGATGCGCGGGAGATTCTGGTAGCCTGGGGCGACCCGCGCGGCGATGCGGATCGCTGGTTGCAGCGGTCGGCCCAGCTTTATCCCGAGACGCAGTCGGCAGACGAATGGGTGCGTCTGGCGTACCGGGTCAAAAGTGGTGTGGAACGGTAGTGTACCGCCAACGTTGATTTGGCAAGCGGGGCCACTCCCTAACGGTCGCGGTACTGATGCTCAAGGGGCATCGTATCAGTACGGCGAGCGTAAGCGACCCGCATACTTGAGGATGGTGATACACTAGGGCGATGGGAAACAGTTTCCCACCACCGTGATTTCTTGCGAAGTGAACCATGACACGAGATCGACTGATTTCCGGGGCAGAGGCGACGGGCGACGAACCGGTCGACGTCGCACTTCGCCCCGAACGGCTCGACGAGATGGTCGGGCAGCTCCACGTCATCGAAAAATTGCGGATCGCCATTGATGCGGCGAAAAAACGCGGCGAACCCTTGGAACACATCCTGCTCGACGGACCGCCCGGTCTTGGCAAAACCACGCTGGCCAACGTCATTGCCCGGGAGATGACGGGGAATAAACCGCGTATTACTTCCGGGCCGTCGCTCGCCAAGCAGGCCGATCTCATGGCACTGCTGACCAATCTGGAGGCGGGTGATGTGCTTTTCATCGACGAGATCCACCGTTTGCCGACCATCGTCGAGGAATTTCTCTATCCGGCGATGGAGGACTTTCGCGTCGACTTCACGATCGAGGGCGGCATGAGCGGACGCGTCGTCAACTTCGCACTTCGGCGGTTCACGCTCATCGGCGCCACCACCCGTGCCGGGCTGCTGAGCGGGGCGCTACGCGACCGATTCGGTCATCGATATCACCTTGACTTCTATTCTGCCGAGGAGCTTGGCACGATTCTCGTACGGTCGGCCGGCAAGCTCGATATGGAAATGCAAGAGGGGGCAATCGAAGCCATCGCCTCCCGCAGTCGCGGAACGCCGCGGGTGGCCAACCGCCTGCTACGCCGTGTGCGGGATTATGCCCAAGTGCGGGCGAACGGGGTGCTTACGAAGAATGTCGTCTGTGAAGCGCTCGATATTCAACAGGTCGATACCCTCGGTTTGGACGAACTCGATAGGGCGTATCTAAAGGCGTTGATCAAGGTCTACGAGGGCGGGCCGGCGGGCATCGAAGCCATTGCAGCGACCATGGGACAGGAACGCGACACGCTGGAAGATGTGGTCGAACCCTATCTCCTGCAAATCGGATTTGTCGTGCGGACACGGCAGGGGCGACAGACCACCCGCCACGCCCATGAACATTTGGGATTGCCGTATGTGGCCGACCGACAAGATTCGCCATCCGAGGCACCTACCCTGTTCTAGCGCTCCGATACAGCTCAACCGATGGGTTGCGTTGGGTGGCATGGGTCCCGGCGCGCCGGGACTTGCCCGTGTGGGACCAGTAGGTAGGTCGGGCTTTGCCGGCTTTGCCCGACGAAACGGCAGCGAGTCCGCCGATATCGGGTCGGAGAATCGAATCTTGGTCGATTG
This sequence comes from Planctomycetota bacterium, assembly GCA_022566435.1. Lineage (GTDB taxonomy): Bacteria > Planctomycetota > Phycisphaerae > UBA1845 > UBA1845 > JADFIX01. The sequence goes on along the minus strand of JADFIX010000154.1, from coordinate 2,088 downwards.
GAGGCGAAATCCGTGACCGAACTTAAGCAGGTGTTGAAACGAATCGACACGATCACCTTCGATTGCTATGGCACGTTGATTAGCTGGGCGGAAGGGCTCGAATCGTCGCTGAGGAGTGTCTTTGGCGATGCCCTACCCGGGCGGCAATCCGAGTTGTTCGAGGCGTATGTGGCCGCGGAGGCGGAAATCGAGTCCGGTACGTATCGCCCATACCGCGATGTTCTCGCCGAAGTCGTCCGGCAATTGGCGTCGCGTTTTTCGCTTGATTTGCCGGAAGATCGGGTCGACCGAATGTCGCAATACTTGCCGAATTGGCCGCCGTTTTCCGATACGGTCGATGCGCTTCGACGTCTCGGAGCGCACTATCGATTGGGCATTCTTTCCAATGTCGACCGCGATCTGTTCGCCGGCACGGCGCAGCGCCTTTCCGTGCCGTTCGATTTCGTGGTGACCGCGGAAGACGTGAAGGGCTACAAGCCGGGTAGGGCTCATTTTGATCGCTTGTTGGAATCGTACGCGAAAATGGAATCCGTGCTCCATGTGGCCCAGAGTTTATTCCACGACGGTGTGCCGGCCCAGGAGTTGGGCATTGCCTTTGTGTGGATCAATCGGTACAACGAGGTTAATAAGACATCCGTGAAGCCGTTGGCCGAGTTCGCGAATCTCGCATCGCTGGCCGATGCGGCTTGCCCGACGTGATGAGCGGCGCCCCATGTGGGATAGGGGTCGGCGCGGAGGATTCCGCAGTTGGCTAGGCAGGCCTGCCGCCCCGCGCAACCGAGGCGATAATGTCATGAACGAAACTCAGTTTCCCCCGGGTACGCCCGTGTGTGTCAGACAAGTGGTCGAGCACCGAATCCAAGACATCGAAACCGAGGTCGCCGGGCCTGAGCACACCGGTGAGCGCGTTCATATTGGCACCGTCGCCATATACCAAACCGCCGCACTCATGCACTAGCTGCACAACTTCTTCGATATGTTCTTCAAACAGGCCGAGGGTATTCGGATTGGTGATCATTAACCCGACCACATCTTCCCCGACAATGGCTCGGATGGCTTCCAGGTCCAGGTTTCCGCGCTCATCCGAGGGGACTTCGACAACTTCCAATCCACTCATAGTTGTGCTGGCCGGGTTTGTGCCGTGCGCCGACGCCGGGATCAGGCACACGTCGCGATGGGCTTCGCCGCGCGACGCGTGGTAAGCGTGGATGATCAGCAGGCCCGCGTACTCGCCCTGCGAGCCGGCGTTCGGCTGCAGCGACACGGCTGCGTAGCCGGTGGCCGCGACGAGCATCTGCTCGAGCTGGTCGATCATCTCGCGGTAGCCGACGGTCTGCTCGGCCGGCGCGAACGGGTGGATGCGGCCGAATTCGGGCCACGTGACGGGCAGCATTTCCGACGTCGCGTTCAGCTTCATCGTGCACGAGCCGAGCGGAATCATCGAGCGGTCGAGCGCGATGTCGCGCGCGGCCAGCCGGCGCATGTAGCGCATCATTTCGGTTTCCGAGTGATAGCGCTGGAACACCGGATGCGTGAGGATGGCCGACTCGCGGCGCAGGCCGGCCGGAATGCAGTCGGCCACCAGGCCGTCCATCTCCGCCAGATCGAGCACGCTGTCGGCACGGGTGGCGAAACAGCCGAGCAGCCGCTTCAGTTCGCTGCGGCGCGACGTTTCGTCGAAGGCGGCCGACAGCCTGTCGGCGTCGATCACGTGCATGTTGAAACCGGCTTCGCGGGCACGTGCGGCGATGCGGCGGGCGATGCCCGGCACACGCACCTGCACGGTGTCGAAGAAGGCGTCATGCACCACCTCGAAACCGAGGTCGCGCAGGCCGCGGGCGAACAGCACCGCCATCCGGTGCACCCGCTCGGCAATCGTGCGCAGGCCCTTGGGGCCGTGATACACCGCGTAGAAGGAGGCGATCACCGCCAGCAGTACCTGCGCGGTGCAGATATTGCTGTTCGCCTTCTCGCGGCGGATGTGCTGTTCGCGCGTCTGCAGCGCCATGCGCAGCGCCGGCTTGCCCTCGGAATCGACCGAGACGCCGATGATGCGCCCGGGCACCGAGCGCTTGTACTCGTCGCGGG
>JADFIX010000153.1 GCA_022566435.1 Planctomycetota bacterium | reverse complement strand
CCCCGGCCGGCCCCTGCACCACCCGCCCTCCATCCCACCCCGTCCGTTCCCTCCGCTCCTCGCCACCCCCTCCGGCGCTTCCTCCCCACAACAGTGCCAAACAAATGACACTATACAAAAACCGTACTCACGAAACGAAGCCATTTGAAAGGCTCAGTTTAATCTGTAAACCCCCGACCCCTGGGCCCGCGCCGCCGCCCCCAGCGGAATCAAATTTCCTATCAGTTTTTCGCAATGCCTTGCGGCAACGGGTCTTAATCTTCGATCGCGTAGCCTGCAGCACACTGGCAATCTCATCGAGCGTCGTTTCATGAAAGTACCGCTTGGCTATGACGAGATACGTAAATGTGCGGTCGGTCACATCGTCGGCGGCCTCGCCGTCGCGGAATCTGGCGCGGCAGTAGCGCATGACCCGGACCCGATACGCCCGGTACAACCGGTCGAAGGCCGAGGTGTCGCCGGTCTCGACAATTTGACGCCAGAGATCTGTGGCTTCCTTGCTATCCATACGACGCGCTCGATGAAAAATGAAAGCGCATGAAGACACGGGCGGGCCAGCCGCCCGTGGCACCCGACGGGTTGAAAGAGCGAAGTTTAGTGTCGGCATTGTACGGGGCCAACCCTACGGCGCAAGAGGGTGCCATGCAACGCCGTTGTGTAAGTTGTGCCTGGTAGCCCATCCAGAGCCCCCTGAATTATGGTTTTTTGCCTCGCCATGAGCCTGCACAATTCTTGGGGGGGCGACGGAGGGCGTTCGTTGTGTGGCCAGTCTCTGGGCCTCTTCGACAAATGGCGTTCGTATGTGTCGGTGACGACATCGCTGGGTGCCATGGTCAAGCGAAGCGCCGCCATGTGGGACTTGAGAGACGGCATGGCGGCGCCCGGGAATACCGGGCTTGGCCATGGCACCAATGGCACCTCATGGCACCCAGAATCTTCTCGGCTTGGCCAAGGGTGCGGTGGGTGGCATGTGGAGGCATGCCCAAGTCCGACGAAGCCGAGCGCCGGCATGCTGACGCGGCGCGTTCACCTGGCGGCGCTTCGCTTCCCGATTACATCGGGATGCCACCGACGCCACCCATCAAATCACGTGCAACGAACCACCAGCCGCACGTGGCACGCGATTTCGAGTGATGAAACGGCGTAGAAGCTATCACAAGACTCATTCCGATTCGTAGCGGTCAGGGAGCGACGGTAGAAAACCCGCTTGCTTACGCGCGCGTCTCGGTTCGTTCAGTCGATTCATGCGGTAAATCCGTGGGCGAACTATTCGCCGCCGCCAAACCGGATTACAATCCCCGGCCGCAACGCAGGAAGAATCTCAACGACGAAGACGGAGACCGATCGATATGAGTAGCACAACGCGAATCGAAAAAGACAGCATGGGCGATGTCCAGGTGCCGAAAGACGCCTATTGGGGCGCCCAAACGCAACGGGCCGTCGAAAATTTCCCGATCAGCGGCTATCGTTTCGGAAGACGGTTCATCCGCGCGATGGGGTTGATCAAGCGATCCGCGGCCGAGGTCAACCGAAAGCTCGACAAGCTGGATGCCGATCGCGCCGAGCTGATCGTCAAAGCGGCCCAGGAAGTCATCGAAGGCCCGCTCGATCACCATTTCGTGCTGGACATCTATCAAACCGGATCGGGTACCAGTACCAACATGAACGCCAACGAGGTCATATCCAACCGGGCGATCGAGCTCGCCGGCGGAACCATCGGCTCGCGCGATCCGATTCACCCCAACGATCACGTCAACATGGGCCAGTCGTCCAACGACGTCATCCCCACGGCCATCCATGTCGCGGTCGCCGAAGCGATCAAGCACGATCTTCGGCCTCAGCTCGACATTTTGGCACAATCGCTCGAAAAGAAATCGAAAGCGTTCGACGGCATCATCAAGATAGGGCGAACCCACTTGCAGGACGCCACACCGGTGCGCCTGGGTCAGGAGTTCGCGGGGTACGCACGCCAAGCCAAGCTGGGCATGATGCGGGCGACCAAAGCGGTCAAGGCCCTTCGCGAGCTTCCCATCGGCGGGACGGCCGTCGGAACGGGCATCAACACCCATCCGGAATTCGGCAGCCGGATGGCCGCCACCCTGGCCGAAGCCACCGGCATCGACTTCGTCGAAGCGGAAGACCACTTCGAGGCCCAAGCCGCCAAGGATGCCGTTTGCGAGGTGAGCGGGCAGATCAGAACCGTCGCCGTTTCACTGACCAAGATTGCGAACGACATACGCATGCTGGCCAGCGGTCCGCGGTGTGGGATCGGCGAGATCAGACTCCCTTCCACGCAGCCGGGCAGCAGCATCATGCCGGGCAAAGTCAATCCGGTCATGTGCGAGATGCTGATTCAGGTGTGCGCCCAGGTGATCGGCAATGATGCCACGGTCACGCTCGCCTGTCGCGACGGGCACTACGAACTCAACGTCATGATGCCGGTCATGACCCACAACCTGCTTGAATCGATCCGCCTGCTTACGAGTGCGGTGAAGGCCTTCACCGAACGGTGCATCGAAGGCATCGAAGTAAACGAGGAACGTGCCAAGGAGTTGATCGAAGGATCGCTGGCCATGTGTACCGGCCTGGCGCCGATTATCGGCTATGACAAAGCCGCGGCCATCGCGAAAGAAGCGTTTTCGACCGGCAAGACCGTCCGTCAGGTCGCCCAGGAAATGAAGGTCCTGTCCGAGGAGGAACTCGACAAGGCACTCGATCCGACGAGCATGACGCGGCCGGGGTAGGTGTGTAGCTCCATGTACGTGATTCTTTGGCAATTCGTCGTGCGAGAAGGCTGCGCGGAGGCGTTCCAGCAGGTGTACGGCGCCGACGGCGATTGGGCGAAATTCTTTCGGACCGGCACGGGCTTCGTGGGCGTCGAGTTGCTTTGCGATCCGCGCGATCCACGCAAGTTCGTGACGATCGATCGCTGGGAAACGGCGACCGACTACGAGGAATTCAGCCGGCGAAATGCGATCAAATACCGTGAAATTGACGAGCGATGTGAACAGTTGACCGTGAAGGAGACTCACGTGGGGAGTTTTGATGTAGTCGGCCATCCGCTTGAGCCCGATAATCGAGAGTGACCGGGTCGCCTCGACATCACCGTACAAGCTAAGAGGAAGGAGAAACCGTCAACACATGAGTCCTATACCCACAAGCAATACAGAATATACGGGAGCGACAACGCCTGCCCGCCGATAAACCGCATTATGAAGAGGCGAAGTTCTACATTCGGTCGTGTTCACGGGCTTGTTTCCGGATTGCTGGTCGGGGCAATGGCGAGCGGCTGCGGCGAGTCCTTTTCGCTCGAAGTAATTCTCACGGATGGACTAGTCGTTTCGGACGACGGAACGTGCTTTCAGCAGGACATCGTTCAGACCGAGTGCTTCTTGCAAGAAGTTCTCGGTGAAGAGTGCTTTGAAGAGCAAACGCTGATAGAAGTCTGTGGGCTGGATTTTTTTGGCTTCGAGGTCTGCTTCGAAGAGTTAATTATCGAAGAAGTTTGTGATGTGGTCGTTATCGACGTAGTTGAAGTGTGCCAAGAGGTAGTCATCGACTCATTTCTCATCTGTGAGTGAGCATTTCGGGCAAAGGTGGGTTGGTCCGAAGGCTCTTCCTGGGAAAAGTCTAGGCGACCTATGACGCAGCGTCGCTTGCTGCGTGCTGCTACTTGCGCCCATGCTTACGCCGCCGTTTACCTTCCTTGCGTTTGTGCTCTTTGTGCCCCTCATCGTGGTCTCGGTTCTGAAACTTCGACCGCCGACGCACCTCATTAGAATGACCGCGAGAATCCTTGGACTTGTAGTGCACTTTGATGCTGCGCCGTGAGCTTGTCGCCGGGTTCGGAGCATGCGACGAGTGAGTGTTGCGATGTATAGCGTCGCTTCGCGGTGTACGTTTGGTTGTACGCCTTACCATCATTGGTTTGAAGACGTTTATTCGCGAGCCCTTGATTTCTACGCGGCGCGTCGAAGTTGACGAGGCGTGAACGTCAACGTGTAGGCGGACTATAGGACGGCCGAGCGTTCGTTCAATATGCTTTACCGAGAGTCCAGCGTTGACGATGCGTCCTTGCACAACGGTGTAGTGCGTGGTGTTTGCGGTGCTGTGGAGGAGCGTGATATTTCGCGTTGGGCGTACGCAATGCTCGTAGACATGAGGACTGAGGATGAATTGTTCTTCAGCAAATGACCAGTGAGACGGGTGAATTGAGATATTCAAGTCAAGGCCATTCAGATTCAGGCCGGCATCCACGCTCCACCCTACGGCCGGCGGTAACGGCGCCCAGCCGACGTGCCCGCCACCGGAACGCCAAGCAACCCATGCCGGTCCCCACTCGGTTCCGGGAACCCAGGCCCAACCGTGACGGTCGTCCAACACCCAGCGGCCGTAGTGGAACGGTGCCCAACCCCAATCCCAATCTGACACCCAGAACCATCCGTGGTCATCAGTAACCGTCCAGTTTCCTACCGTGTAGGGTCGCCATCCAGGCGGTGCGTGCGGAGTCCAGACCCAACCGTATTCGTTGATGGGCACCCACTCTCCGTATGGTGCGAGTTCATCGTACAAGAATTCGATGTCAAGCTCGTGGCGTTTGTCGTCTCCACGAGTCGGCGACGCAACACCGGCGAAGCATGCAACGATTGCAGTCAAGAAAAGATGCGAACCATATGCTTTCATGGATCTGGCCTCCTGAATCGAACCGGCCTTAGTGTTTATCGGACGGCTTCCGTAACAACCGCCGTCACTTGACCATACAAAATGATCGGGCACTTTGCAAAACATCGAACGAAATGCCCTACGTGAATCCGCCGCTAGGTGGATCACCGTTGCGGGGCGGTCCAATGCAACATATTATCTTGGACGTTCACGGCTTCAGAACTGCCCAGGATCGGACTGATTGCAAGTCCGTAGCCGAGCATCGGGTGGGCATTCACCCAAAGACCCTGGATGCCAACGAGAATTGTTCGGCACGAGTAACGCTTACGTTATCAGGCGCCGCTACTAGGCGGTCGGCGGATGCCCCCGGTCCGCGCTAACAAGTCGTCAAATCAGTCAAGACCGGCAAGCAGATTGACGAGCTGTGCTCGCTCTTGTCGGCACGCTATTCAGGCGAGATCAGCGACCCCTTTATCCTCACCCCTTGCCACCGCCATTTCCGCCACGGTTTCCACCACCGTTTCCGCCGCCGTTTCCGCCGCCCTTACCGCCGCCATCACCTCCGTCGTCGCCACCGGCGCCCAGTTGCGCAAACTGGTTGGCGGCGTGGTCGAATGAGCCGCTGACAAGCTGGCCGACGGCCATGACGGAAACCATGACTGCAATACAGATGATCGCCAAGAGACTCGCATACTCGGACGCAGTCGCGCCGATCTCGGAGCGGAGGAGCCGGCGAAGCGAGACACTCATAGTCCTCCCTCGGCGACGCGAAACGCCTGGTCCTCCTACAGCAAAGCGGTGCATGGGACTCCCTCCTCAGAAGCTCGGATTCCCGTCCTTTTCCAGCATGTAGGCCGAAGCCCCATCCTGGGCAGCGCGACAATCCACACGGTGAACGCATGGACACAACACTGTGCGTCCTATGGCCGAAGAGAACGAGGGCGACGTACGTGCCAATAATTGAAGGCGTCGTACGTGCCCCCCCTCGTTATTTTACTAAGAAGGCGCCACCGGGAACCGTCACCAAGTCATGGATGTCAAGGGACTCATCGACATGAAAATCGAATGTACCGGCCATCTTGACCGTTCTGCCGATGATGCCACCGTACATATGGGCGTCGCCCACGAGATGTATGCGTGCGTTCGGAGCGAAGATTGAGCCGTAGAACTCGACTCCGCCTCGAATGCCAACTTTCTCGCCGGAGGAGATGATTGTCAGGTCGTGCGGGTCGCCCGTTGTGTTGATAATGCCGTGGGCCGTAACGTTGAAATCTCCGGTTACGTAGATGGTTGTCGGCCCGGTGAGGGTCAGCGAGCCTAGTAGCTTATTGCCTTTTGCTCGGCCGAATTCAACAGATTCGAAGTAATACGTCCCGGCCGCTAAAGTGAGGTTGTCCGTCGCAGGAATCTTAAGCGTATCCCCGTCGAGCGCTGGAACCCCGCCATCCGTCATGCCGATGCTCGCGTTGTCGTTGTTCACGGCGGCATCGCCGAAGTCGACGGGTGGAACATTGAGGTCTCCCGACCAGTGGGTTACAGCTCCCGTGATTTCTAGCGAAGACCCATTCTGTGTAACGGGATATCCGGGAGCCGCCATGGCGTCGCCGTTGATCACAGTATTTCCCGCGACGATTATCTCCCCCCCGCTGCATATATCGCCGTTGGAGTTGGCGGTCAGATTGTTATAGGGTCCGTCGGTTGAGTCGTAGCTATCCGTGATTGGCGTGCCGGGTACGAAAACCTCTTCAAGTCCCCAGATGCCGCGGCAAGGGCGCGGGGTCAACGCGACGGCTTCGCGAGCGACGTTGATGGTGTGGTACCCGAAGATAGGTGCGAAGAAAAGAGGCACTTCCTTACGGATGCCGACCACGCGGACTGCGTTGGCACTCGCAGTGGGTCCGGGCGTGAAGGTTTCGTAGAGCGCGTTCCACGTACCGACTTCAACGATCTGATCCTCGACCGACCCGTGGCGAAAGAACTTCAGGTTGTGGGTGAGGATTTGTTCGGCCCTCTCGAAAGGCGCGTAGGAATCCTCATCTCCAATTGCCGAGGCGCCCGCCAGCGCGGCCGTATCGGCGAGGATTTGCGTTTCGTTGCAAAGATTGGAAATATAGCCGATATCGACCGTGAGTGCCGCAAAGCCTAGTAACATTGGCACAGACGCGCCAACGAGCACGATGGTGGCACCGCGACGCCTGGGGCCGCGACGACGTAAAGGAAGTGGTAGAATTCGCTTCATAGGACGCCCTCCTGAGGCAAGCCGGTAGCTGCCTCTTCTTCGTATTTCTAGGTCGCCGGCGTGGGCGGCATCCTAGGCAGCGCGACAATCCGCTCTGTTGTTAGAGCGGACTCAACGCTTTGCGTCCCAATCTTGCGAGTGGTTTGCCCTTCGGTTGTCGAAATAAAAATACGATTTGCAGAACGGATGTCAAAAGAAAAAGGCTCGGTTTTTTCTAAATCATACTCAACGGCGATGGGCAGAATGTTTTCGGACGGTCGTTGCCTGCCGTCGCTGACAGGTGCCACGTAAGTCGCATGTAGGGAGCGGAAGAACCGTAGGCGGCATGTGAATCGGACATTGAGCTGGCTTGAAACAGCCGCCAACGATACGAAAAGTCAATTCTATTTGAGGAATGTATGTTTTTGACCGCCTGACGGCCCGCAATCATTCCGCCCCTAGTACGAACTGTAGGGCGTGCCATCCTTGTCAAGGTCGTTGGTGTTGGCGATGATGTCGCCGGTCTCGTAGTTGTACACCCAGCCTTCGGTATCATCCCCTTCGTCGATTTCGTCGTTAATTGGCATGTTGTTGGTCATTAGAACGCCGCTGGCTCCGACGTTCGGTTCGA
>JADFIX010000152.1 GCA_022566435.1 Planctomycetota bacterium | reverse complement strand
CGTCGATTGCTTCAGGACGCAACGTGAGGCTGATGGCTCACCGTCGTCTCCCAATCCCCAAGCCCGGCCAGTCGAATCGTGCGATGGATCATCTCAACCAGCGAGTGAGGAAAGACATGCAATTTGAACGATCAGCAATTGACGTAGTGGGTAGGTCAGCGCGTAGGGTGTCCCGGCGCGCCGGGAGACGCACCATCCTTATTGTTTCGCAGGCGCGTGTCGTACAGAGACCGAGGAGACCGCTTGCCTCGGGCACCCACTCGGCATGGAGACCACGCAATGGTCTCGCATGGGTGGCGGCGTTGACCCTGGGTGTGGCCTTGCTGTCAGACGCAGGACAGGCCCAAACCGTCGAGTGGGCTCGGTCGGCCGGCGGCGTTGCGGATGACCGCGGCTCCGATGCTGCGGTCGACGACGTCGGCAACAGCTACGTCACCGGCTCATTTCAGGACACGGCGACATTCGGGCTGTTTACGCTCACAAGTGTCGTTGTCGAGGATCCCAGGGACATTTTCGTGGCCAAGTTCGACGCCGACGGCAACGTGCTTTGGGCTCGTTCGGCCGGCGGTACGGGGTCAGACGTTGGTGAAGGCATCGCCATCGACGCCGACGGCAACAGTTACGTGACGGGGTTCTATGAAAGTACGGCGACCTACGGGCCGTTTGCGCTCACCAGTGCCGGGGCACGAGACATCTTTGTGGCCAAGTACGACGGCAGCGGCAACGTGCTTTGGGCAACATCGGCCGGAGGGACATCGATTGACATTGGAAACAGCATCGCCGTGGACGCGGCTGGTAACAGCTACGTGACGGGGGATTTCTTTGGCACTGCGACCTTCGGCCCATTCACGCTCACCAGTCTCGGTAGCTTCGATATCTTTGTGGTCAAGTACGACACTAACGGCACCGTGGTCTGGGCCCAATCGGCCGGGGGGACAGGAATCTTCGACATGGGGAAGGGTATCGCCGTCGACTCCGCCGGCAACGGCTACGTGACGGGTAGGTTTGAGAACACAGCTACCTTCGGTCCGTTCACAGTCACCAGTGACGGTGACGGTGACATCTTTCTGGCCAAGTACGACACGGACGGCAACGTGATCTGGGTCAGATCGGCTGGCGGAACGCTCAATGACATGGGCGACGGCATCGGCATCGACGCCGTAGGCAACATCTATGTGACGGGCTTAATCCGCAGTACGGCGGCGATGTTCGACCTGTTCACGTTGACGGGTGATGCAGATTACGACCTGTTCCTAGTCAAGTACGACACCAATGGCACCGTACTCTTGGCACAGTCCGCCAGGATTGATCCCAGATTCTTGACCGTCACGATGGCCGTAGATCCTGCGGGGAACAGCTACATCGCGGGCAACTCTGAGGGTACGGCGACGTTCGGGCCGTTCAGTGTCGGCAGCGTCGGTGGCGGTGACATCTTTGTCGCCAAATACGACAGCGCCGGCGGCGTGCTCTGGGCACAATCGGCGGGAGGGTCATCTCTTGACGTCGGCACCGGGATAGGCGTCGACGGTGTCGGCAACAGCTACGTTACGGGATTTTTCGGCGTCTTCGGCGGTGGAACGGCGACCTTCGACCCATTCACGATCACCAGTGCCGGTTCCGGAGACGTCTTTGTGGCCAAATACAATAACTGCGGTAGCGGTAGCATTGATCCAGGCGAGGACTGCGACCGTGGGCTCGGTTGCACGGACTGCCTTTGCGACATGGACTTTGAACCGACGGATCCACCGTCTCTCGACTGCCGGCCGATATGCGGTAACGGAAGCGTTGATCCAGGCGAGGAGTGCGACGGTGGGCTCGGTTGCACGGACTGCCTTTGCGACGCGACCTCTGTACCGACAGCACCGCCCTCTCTCGACTGCCAGCCGTTCTGCGGTAACGGTGTTTGTGATCCAGGCGAAGACTCGTGCAACTGCCCCAACGATTGCGGAACGCCGGCAGAGAGCGAGATACCGGGCTCAACCTGCACCGATGGTTTGGATAACGACTGCGACGGCGAAGCCGACTGCCGCGATCCAGACTGCGAGGATGATCCAGACTGCGAGGGAGTCCCGACCGTTTCTCAGTGGGGAATGGCGCTCTTGCTAGTGGCCCTCCTCGCAGGTATCGCACTGAAGTTCCGCCGCTCCCGCACGACGTAGGGACGGGTTCCGGTGGACCATCCTTGCTGTAGCAAGGGTGTCATGGAGCCGTATGGTGGGTTGCCAAACCCACCTGCTGAATCGCCGAGTTGATTCGCCCAAAAAACAGGTGGGTCAAACGACGTCAAACGACCCACCCTACGCCTCAGGTTTGTGGGTAGATTCCTAAACCGAGCCCAGAGCGCAAGCGACGGGTGTCTCTTCCCGCCCGAACCGATACTCCCCGCGCGAGCCGATACCCCGCGCTGGCGCTTGGGGCTCGGATCAACGGTGACAGACTTTCGCTCAAGCTGAAAAGCCTGCCCCGCGCCTGTTTTGAAACACTCTTCCCCTGATCGCAAATGAAAACGTGGACGACAGAAGCATCGAAGCCCATGTCGCCCACATCTATGGAACAACGCTTGTCGCCGGAACGGCGACCGCGGCTAACGTGTCAGCGAAGGCGGGCGATTGCAATTAATCTGGTAGCTACGGAAGTCGGCAAGATCGACGTCGCCATCCGCATCGTAGTCGTGCAGGTCGCAGCGCATGGCCAGCACCACTGACTCCGGACCGGAGAAACAGTTGAGGAAGTTGCCGTCGCAGGGATCATCGCCGGCGGCGCCTGATGCCGAGCTATCGACCATGCCCGCCGAACTGCGGAGATGGTCCAATTGATATCTGAACATGACGGTCCAAACGCCCGCAGCCAACAAGACGACCGCGGCAACCGACGAAAGCCAGACCAACGTGTGGCGGCTAAGAACCATGGGCTGATTCGCATGGGAAGGAGCGATCAGTTCCTCGGCCGACACCGGCGTGCGTGCAAACACCGTTGCCCGCTCGGCTTGGTCAAGCTCCAGCAGGGCCGACTCGACGGGTTCGAGATGTTCGTGCTCTTTCGTCACCACACACGTTTCCCAGAAAGACTTCGTCTACACCCAACAGGTCGCTCTTGACCGCCTACGGCGCGAAGGATTTCCCGATTTTTCGCTCGACACAGCGTTTCAGGGCCGCCAGGACGTTTTTCCAGCGCGAGCGGAGCGTGGATTCCTTGGTATTCAGGGCCTCAGCGGCCTCACGCCACCGGCGATCCAGAATGGCCTCGAGCTGGGCGGACAACTGCCGATCCTCGGACCCCAAGTCCGAAAAACACCCTCGCAACGCCTCGATCAGCTCGATTCTCTCTATTTCCACCGATGGATCATCCGCTGACGATGACGCCTGTTCAGCCTCGTCCACGGTTTCGAGCGAAGCGTGCCGATCCGCCGCGGCTGTTTTTCGCAATTCGCTAATGGCGGTATTCCGCGCGATTCTCACGAGATATTTGCCCACGGATTGCGGCTGGTTATCGGGCCGACGACGTAAAGACTGAACGAAGCCCGACCAAGTGGCCGACGCGGTCGAATCGACCCATTGGGGATCGCTCTTCGCACGGCTGCGCGCGCAGTGGAACACGGTGTACCGAACCAGCCGATCGTATCGATCCATCAGTTGGCGGAGTGCGGCCGCATCGCCACCGAGCATGCTGTCCATTAGAAACTGATCGGTGACACCGGTCGCACCGTCGGAAGGCGCGTCGTGATCAGATACCAATCGTGACGACATGATGGGTCCGCTTACTCCAAACGTGCGCCTTCGGGACAACGTATCGACAGCCAACACTAATGCACCTACACGCATGTCTTTGCGAGTCAGGTTCCAGCCCGCTTCCTTACGGGCGCGGCTCGGATCGGAGCAATCCAACCCGCTGAATCAGCATTGGCGGTACACTAGCCGAAGAACCGATACTTGACGATCGCCCAGAGCGCCGGAAATCCGTCGAGCCAGCTTATCTTCTTGCCTTGCTCCTCACTACGCCCTGCATAGCTTATGCCGACTTCGTAGACCCGCCAATGTTGTCCATCAGCTCGCCTGCGCGAAACCTTCGCGGTGAACTCCGGCTCGAAGTCGAACCGATTGCAACGAAACGTAATGCCTTTCAGAACCTCCGCCCGAAAAACCTTGTAGCAGGTTTCCATGTCAGTCAAATTGAGATCGGTAAACATGTTCGATACAAGTGTAACGAGACGATTGCCCACCATATGCCAAAACCGGTCGGCCCGGTGTGCCGCCCCGCCGCGAAAACGAGAGCCGTACACCACGTCCGCAATATCGTCGAGTAGGGGACGAAGAAGCCGATTGTAATCCTCCGGGTTGTATTCCAGGTCCGCATCCTGGATGAGGATAATATCGCCGGTTGCCAGCTTGAATGCTTCTCGTAAGGCCGCACCCTTCCCGCGATTGACGGTCATGAGTTTGATCTGGATGTTTTCGTTCGGCCATCGTTCCTGGATCTTTGGATAGAGCTCGCGCGTGCCGTCACTCGACGCGTCATCCACGATGATGATCTCTCGTTCCAGGCCGGTATCGACGGCGATCACGCGGGCAAGCAGCTCATTGAGCGTTTCAGCTTCGTTGTAGACGGGAATGATGATGGAGAGCCGCATACGCCGAACGCCCTGGCTACTGGCTGTCGAAAACGGAGAAACCGCGGGCGATCAGATCCTGAATATCGATCAGGCCGACCAATCGACCGTCCTCGTCTACCACGGGGAGTTCGTCGATCGAAAACTCACGCATGAGTCCGACGGCATCGGTGACACGGGCGTTGGCCCCAACCCGCTTCGGATTCACGGTCATCACGTCGGCGACACACCGATCCTCGGGCCAATCGCGCTGCTTGAACATGCGGAAGAAATCGCCGTGCGTTATGATACCAACAAGCTTGCCCTCCTCGTCGACGATAGCGGCCGCACCGGATCGCCGCGGCGCCGCGAGCATCGCCTCGTAACAGGCATCGAGCGAGGCGTCCTGCCCGACGCGCGGGCAATCGCTTCCGGTACGCATAATCTCCTGCGCCGTCATCAAGAACCGACCGAGCGCACCGCCGGGGTGGTAGCTGGCATACTGCACAGGATTGACCGCCTTGAGTTCCATCACGCTCAAAGCGATGGCATCTCCCAGCGCAAGCATGGCCGCGGTCGACGAACTGGGGGCAAGACCGAGAGGACACGCCTCCTCGGTCTGTCCGATGTCGAGCACATAATCCGCGTGGTCCGCCGCTTTGGATTCGGGACGGGCGGTCAGCAAAACGACCGTACATCCCAAAGCTCGTAGCCGGGGTAAGAGTTCGACCAGCTCCGAGCCCCCACTCTTGCTGAGGGCGATCACCACGTCGTCCGGGTGCACCATTCCGAGATCGCCGTGAAGGGCATCTACGGGATGTAATCCGTAGGATAGCGTCCCGGTGCTGGCAAGTGTCGCCTGGATCTTGTTTCCGATCAGACCGGCCTTCCCTACCCCGGTGACGCACACACGCCCCGTGGCATTTGCGACCGCGCGGACTGCACCCACGAACGCATCGCTCAGACGCTGGCGCGCGGCCTGAATCGCCGTGGATTCGAGATCCAGGACCGTGCGACCTCGAGCGAGAATGGTCTCGCGATCGTCCCGCGTTTGGGACATCGAGGCCTGATCGCTCTGCTTGAGTTGTGCTGGATTCATAGGTTCGTACATTATGGCGCAGAAAGCGCGATTGCTCAACCTGGCGAGACGTTCCGTTGGGCTGCATCTTGGGGTGGAGGGAGAATGTCTGAGCGAATTCCATCTTCGGCCTTTTGCACCCTAAAATTTTTTCGGCTCAAACCGGCCTTCTCGAGTCTATCCACCGTCGCCTGGATGACGTCTGGCGGTGTTCTGAGAATTGGCCGCACCAGAACCTGCACGGCCCTGCCGGCGGCACTGACCTTCCGGTAGCGTCGCACAATCTCGTCCACCTTGACCGCCGACCCGTCAAGACGGAGGGAACCGTCCGGCATGAGGTCGACTTCGAGCCGTCGCAGGGCCGCCGAGATCATCAGTCGACACGGCGTTCCGACCGGCGGAATGGCGTCCGTCACGGCTTCCAACCAGAGTGCATCGTTGTCCGCCGTGTGGAGGGCGCCTACGGCGATTAAGGCGGATTCGAAATCGACAAGCGTCACAATGGTGCCTTCCGCATCACCGGCGAAGCGACCGTCGCTTGTCGAGTGCGAGCCCGCGAAAACCCACGGCACGTTTGCTATCCGCTTTTCCAAAGAAGGGCTTCGGAGCCAAGTTGAGGCGGGCACGGTTCGTTCCTTGCCATCTTCTTCGTACCGTATTCGTAGCTGAAGTGACTCTCCCGTCGGCGGCAGCACGTGCTGTTTTTGGGAATCGAACCGAACCGGCGATCCCGGCTCCAGGCCGATCAGCCCCATGGCGTGATAGATATCTCTCGGGCGTGCGAGAACGACGAGTATGCTCTCATGCTCGCGGGTGTCGGGGCTGCACGCCAGCAATTCGAGCGGGCCTTTCCGGAGAACAACCTTGGCTTCCAGCGCCACTTCGCGATGCAGCCAATCGATCCAAATGCCATCACTGAAGAGATGGTCTCGCGTAGCCACCGATTCGCCGACCGTCTTGTTCGAACCGGCCTGACCTTCGTCCACGAAGGACGGGCCGACCACCCTAAACAGGGACGAGGCAGCCACGACTAATGACCAAGCGAATGTCATTCGGCAACTTTACCGAAAACCGATGCTGCGCGTCTCGTCGACCAATCGCCCGCGGTTCTATCGCCGCGTGAAGGACGGGAAGGCAATCTCTTCCTGCTCGGAATGAATCAGAATCTTCGGTTTGATCAGAATCAGCAGCACCTGCTCATCCTTGATCATCGAGCGAGAGGAGTAGAGACGCTTGAGAATCGGGATCTTGGAGAGAATTGGCACGCCGGCCTCTACTTCCACCTCGGTCGCTAGTTTCTGCCCACCCACCAGCAAAGTGCCGCCGTCCGGAACCGATACCATGGTCTGAATCCGCTGTGCGGACAGTGTCGGCAATTGAATGAAAGCCTGCCCAGCGCCGGTTCCGCCGCTGAACGAAAACGTCTGCAAAGCAAGAAGTCTCGTCACACCGGGTGCGATCAGCATCATGATGTATCGACGGTCCGCCGTCACGGTGGCCCGAACGAACATGCTGGCACCGGCGTCAATGGTACCCGGCGTCGGCGCCACGGCCACGGCACCGGTGGCGATTTCTGCTGAGCCCACGGCGTCAGTCGCAATATCAGCGGCGCTTACGGTTCCGTCGGCGATTTCTGATGTGCCCACGGCGCCAGCGGCGATGGCCGGATTGGGATAAGTTCCCGAAAGGCTTCCGCCGGCCGCTCCCGAAGGAGGAAGGGTTGTAGGCGGAGTGTGATGGGCAGTTGAGGCGGCAGCATGACCAGCAATATCCACTCCGTCCACGGTACCGCTCACAGCGATGTCTCCACCAACATCCAATTTCGCGGCCGGGGTCGTCGTGCCGATGCCGACGTTG
>JADFIX010000151.1 GCA_022566435.1 Planctomycetota bacterium | reverse complement strand
ACAGCAGCGGACGAAAGCCCAAACAGGTGAAGAACCGACGTTGTAACAAACGCTGAGGCAGGTGTCAGGAAGGTGGCAGGAAGTGTCGGGTGTCAGGAAGTGTCAGTGGCAGGAAGTGTCAGGAAGAATTATAACCACTAAACACTGACCACTCCTCAAGCCTTCTTGCGGCGTCCGCGCCTCGTGGACAGCCGTCGACCCGTTCGACGAGACCCCCGTCCTTTCGATGTCACCGCCGTCTTCGTCTTTGTTCTTCCGTCAACTTGTTTAGGGCGGGTGCCCGGGCCTCTTTTCTTTTTCCCGCTTCCCTTGCCGCGGACGCCGGGAAGCGATCCCTCCAGGTCCAACTCGAGCTGCCGATTGGGAAGATCGACCCGCACTATGAGTACTTTGATGCGATCGCCGATGGCCACGCGGAGTCCGGTTCGTTCCCCTACGGCTGCCCCGCGGCTGGCATCGAGTTCCCACCAGTCATCAGCGATGGCAGCGAAGCTCAGCAGACCTTCGACCTTGTATCGATCGAGCTGGACGAAGACGCCCGTGTTGGCGACGCCCGTGACCACCCCTTCGAATGCATCACCGATATGCCGTTCCAAAAGGCGTAGGATAAGAACCAGCTTGATCTCGCGCTCTACAGCCTCTGCGTGGCGCTCGGTTCGACTGCAATGTGCGCCCAATTCGATGAGTGCATCCTCGGAAGGAATTTTTCGCTTTTCATTTGGTGAATCGAGCTTTCCGCGCACGTATAGATCGATCAATCGGTGGACCACAAGATCCGGATATCGTCGGATCGGCGAGGTGAAGTGGCAATAGTGCTTGCTGGCGAGGGCGTAGTGCCCGATGTGCCGTGGTGAATAGATCGCCTGCCGCATGGATCGAAGGACCGCGAGATTCACCGCGAATCCCTCCGGTCGACCCTGCACTTTGTCGAGCAGGCTTTGAAGGACGAACCGATCGGTGCCATCCGGCACATCGAATCCCAGTGCCGCCAGGAACTTGCGGAGGATGACCCTCGAGGCCGCGTCGGGCTCGTCGTGGATTCGGCGAAGGTGCGGCGTTTGAACGTCGACCAAGAGCCTCGCGACGGCCTCGTTCGCCTCGACCATGAACATCTCGATGATGGTGTGCACAAAGCTCGTGTCCTCGGGGACCACGTCCACGACCCGGCGATCCTCGTCAAAAACCAACGCGCCCTGCGGCAGATCGAGCGAGAGCATGCCGTCGCGAATCCGCCGGCGACGAATCGTGCGGGCCAACACGTCCATTTCCGTCAGGAGCGTAACGATCTTCGCACTGTTTCTGCCGGTCTTACCATCCAGGACGGCCGACGCCTGACGATAGGTGAGCCGTTTGGTCGAACGGATTACGGGATTGGCGAACCGGGCACGCTTGACGCGACCTTTCTTGTCATAGGTGATGAATACGCTTTTGGCCAAGCGAGGGCGGTGCTCTTGCAGCGAGCACACACCGTTGGATAGAACCTCCGGGAGCATGGGAATCACGGTGTCCGGCAGGTAGACGCTGTTACCCCGCGCTCTCGCCTCCCGATCCAGCGGCGACCCCTCACGTACGAAGTGAGCGACGTCTGCAATGTGTACGCCAAGTTCCGTCGAACCGTCCTCGTTTTTCGAGATGGAAATAGCGTCATCGAAATCGCGGGCGTCGTCGGGGTCGATGGTCGCGATCGTAAGCTTCCGCAGGTCCTCACGCGTTTTGAGTTCTTTTGCCGAATCGTATCCCTGCACGGCCCGTCGAGCGGCCCGCAAGACCGGTGCCTCGAAACATTCCGGGAACTCGTATTGCGCCATGATGCTAAGCGTGTCGACACCCGGCTCACCGCGCCGGCCGAGGATCTTCACGATTACCCCGCGGGCCGGTGACGTCCCGTCTGGGTATTCCGTGACCTCGACAACCACCTGATCGCCCTCTTGCGCTCCCTTGGCACCTGGATCGCCGACGAATATCGGAACATGAAGCACGTTTCCATCGGGGATGACGGACCAACGATGGAATCGGCGCTTCAGTTCCCCCACGAAGACGCTCTGGCCGCGGTCCAGAATCTCGACGATCCGCCCTTCGTATCGCATCGTTCCGCCGCGTTTGCCCTGCTTCTTTACCCGCGCGACAACGGTGTCGCCGGTAATGGCCCCGCCTGTCGCTCCTTCGGGCACGTACAAATCAGCGCTATTCTGTTGTAGTTCAGGAATGACGAAGCCGAATCCACGCCGATTGCCGCGAAAGGTCCCGGTGATTTTTCCTACCGGGCGCGGCATCACGATGGTGTTGCGAGCGCCTCGGGCGACTCGTCCCGTCTTCATGAGTGCCTGGCAGGCGTCGCGAAAGTCGCGGCTTTCGGTGTCCACGATGCCCAGGGCTTCGGCCAGTTCATGGACTTGTTTGGGTCGATACCCTTTCGCCCGGATAAAATTCAGGATACGCTCAGAGAGAGTTACAGGGGGCATTGGGTGCTCCAGGGCTAGCGAGCCGACCGACGACGGCTTTCGTTTCTTCAATTGCGGTGATACGATTATGAACGAAATCCTGGAATTGGCGACCAAGCTGGGAAAAATGATGGCGGCCGACCCACGTGCGGTAGCCATGGCCACCGCACGAAATGGTCTGGAAGAGAGCCGACCGGATCGACAACTCCTTAACGAATACGAAAGCCAGCAACAGAAACTGGCCGGCCTGGAAGCCGAAGGTAAGCCGCTCGAACCTGAAGACAAGCGAAGACTTGCCGATCTTCACGCAAAAGTCGCAAGCAGCGACGTGATCAAAGCAGTCATCAAAGCCCAAACAGGTTATGTGGAGATGATGTCGGCCGTATCCCGCCGAATAGAAGAACAAGCGATGACACCCGCTGATTCGGCATAGCCTCAACTCTCGTTTGTTTTCCTCGATTGCCAAGAGACTTCGACGCAGTAGCGCAAACTCTGCGCTTTTCGTCCTCGCTGTTCGACGGCTTGAATCCTGCTACGGCACGTTCGCGAAACCTGTTTTCGGGCTCAAAAACGCGTTATCCTCGCAACAATGTGGCATTCGCACGCTAGTCCGTTAACGATACAAATCTCGTTCAAGATATTTCTGCGCTCCCGACGATATAAAAATGCCTAAACTACCTAAATTGCCCAAAGCGTAAGCTTTCTGGTTAAATAGGAAGTTCTAAGCAAGAAAGTGTTGAGATTCGTGGTGACTGGTTGGAATAGCCAGTGAGAATTTGAGGATGCGTGAGAACGCTCCAGGATCGGGCAGGAGGCCCAAAGCCGCACTCGGGCCTCCTGGATTCGGTCCGCGCAAGGAGTTGTTTCATGGCATCGTCGAGCTTATTGGACAAATTCATGCCGCCCTTGTTAGCGGGTGATCGCGCGGTCTGTCGAACCATCGTACAGAAGGAACTTGCCCGGAGGAAAGTAGCAAACGACCTATACACCGAATTCCTCTGGCCGGCCATGGATCGGGTTGAGAAGCTGTTCAAAGGAGATCGAATCAATGCGGCGTCGGAGCACATGGCGACTCGCATTACTCGCTCGATTGCCGACCAGCTCCAGCCGCATTTGAGAGTCGAGCCACCAGACGGCAAACGCATGATTCTACTTTGTGCGGAAGGAGAACCAGAAGAACTCGGCGCCCAAATGACGGCTGATCTGTTTGAGGCCCGTGGGTGGACCGTTTACTTCCTTGGAAGTGGTGTTCCCAACGACGAAGTGCTTTCTCTGCTGGGGCAGCTTCGTCCAGAGTTGCTCCTCATCTTCGGTACGAAGCCATCGGGCGTGCCGGGTGTCCGCAAGCTTATTGACCTGATTCGAGACATTGATGTCAATCCGACCATGAACATCATGTGCTCCGGAGGTGTGTTTAACCGTGCGGACGGCCTGTGGAAGGAGGTCAACGCAGATCTGATTGCGAAGACTGCGCAAGAGGCGATTCCGATCGCCGACGCCGCCGAGCCGCGGAAATCGGTGCCCAAGCCGGTCGGCGCGCCCAAGAAGAGACGTCGTCGTCGCCGCCCGCCGCTACTTGCGGCTGCCGAAGCAGAGGCGAAAAAATAGGGACTGATACTCCGACCGCTGGCCTGAAAACGGTGTTTTTCCAGCACGCAATGATTGTTTTCACGACAGGCGGGAGACGTGGACAACGCCGATGGTGCGTTTCTATCTCCTTGTCGCACATAGGTTTGCAGGCAAGTCGCGTTTGTTAGACGGAGACGTGATTTCTCAGTGCGGGCTCTCCTGGAGACGTTTTTCCTGGGAGGAAACTCGACGGATTAACGTGCTGCCGCCGAGCCGTTTGGCAGTGGCACGGCCGATTTGCAAACAACCGTGTCACGGATCGTATCTCGGGCGAATCGCTCGCATGTCGAAGACAAGTGGGCGACGCGACCACCAACTGCGGCAATGTTCGTCGTCCGGTAACGCAGGCAAACGCAAATGGCAGCACGATTTGCGTTTGGCGAGAGCGACCGGCACCGGGCTTTTAGGGCGCACTTTTGGAAGGCGGAAGGCGCCGCGCGATCCGGCCAATCGCCGTCTGATAAGGCGATTTCAGAAAACATGCATTTTTTCCCGGAAAAAAGCTTGAATTCCAAGTGCGAGCCACTTAGATTCTTGCAAGGTTAATCGCGGCAATGGAAGGCCGCTCTCTAAAAAAGGAAGAAAAATATGGCAAAGAAAAAAGCAGCCAAGAAGACGACCGTAAGGTCACGAACGAAGTCGCAGGTGTATGGTGAGTTGGCGGATGATGTTGAACTATCGCGCAAGCAGGTGGCGGGCCTGTTTGACGGGCTGGCGGGTATGATCAAGAAGGATCTCGGCAAGCGCGGTCCGGGTACTTTTACCGTACCAGGCTTGATGAAGATCAAGGTCGTCCGTAAGCCGGCCACCAAGGCGCGCAAGGGCATTAATCCCTTCACCGGCGAAGAGATGATGTTCAAGGCTAAGCCCGCGCGCAATGTCGTCAAGGTGCAAGCGCTCAAGGGTCTGAAGGACATGGTCTAGTCGGATTATTTCCCCTGTGACCATGGCGTGTCACTGCCTGCGGCACTTGGCGAATACGGCGGATCGAAAATTAAAGCGGCGAAGCCGGCACGGCTTCGTCGCCTTTTTCTTTTCGCATCGCACCATTCACGTCGTTCCGAACGTATCGTTCGTGGCCGTGCCATCGCCTTTTAGCCGATCGTGGTGCACAAACTCAAGAGGGCAAAGCCCGGCGCTATTGTCAAGATAGCGGGCAACAAGAGGATTCCCAGGATATTCGAGTTTGAATAGATGAGCAGTAGAAAAAGTAAGAATCCGTAAGGGCGAATCCGACTGTAGAAGGGGCCGAGCGTTCGAGGGAACAGGTGTTCGAGTACCCACGAACCGTCCAACGGCGGAATCGGAATCAGGTTGAAGAACGCCAGAAACACGTTCACCATGAAACTGAGCTTGAGAATGGTACACAACGGACCGAACACCGACGCCAATACAAAGCCGCTCGCCGTGACCGGAGAGGAGAAGTCGAACGAGGAATAATTTGCGACTTGTGCGCCGGGTGCCAAGAAAGAGACAGCCGTTCCCAAACCGAGAAGAATGGCAAGCGACGCCGCCGCCATGAGCAAATTCGAACCGGGACCGGCGATCGCGATCAGGATTTGCGCGCGGTGGGGCTTCGCCAAGTGTTCGGTGCGAACCGGGACCGGCCGGGCAAATCCGAATACGCCGGCATTGGCGAAATAGAGAATCAACGGCAAGAGGACCGTGCCGAACGGATCAATGTGCGCCAGCGGATTGAGCGTGACACGACCGAGACTGCGAGCGAAGTCATCTCCCAGCCACCATGCCGTCGTCGCATGCGCCGCCTCGTGGACGGTCAGTGACAATAGCACGACAACAAGTGCCGCGACCACAAGACCCCAGTTGACGTTCTCGAACCTGGACGTGTCGAAAAAACCCAACATCCCGGCTTTTTCGGCACAGGAGGTCGGCTGAGCCGCCTGCGAGACGGACATGATCGGATCAGAATCGGTGGGTTTCACTGAGAAACGCAGCCACCCCGCCGTCGCGAGCGCGGACACGATCGCGCCGCAAAACAGAAACACGAATGCGGTGGTGCACACGGCGCGTGAATGGTCCCACGCCCGAGTACGTCCAACGCGTTTGCGATGTAGCCACAGAAGCACGATGGTCGCGACCGCCGGTATCACGCCAAGCACGGGAATGAAAACCAACGACGCGGACATGACAGCCCACACGGCGAGCGGCGACACCTTGGGCCACATCAGCGGTCTGGCGGGACGCGGTTCTTCTTGCGCGTGGACGGGTTCTTGCACCTCATGGCCGGAACGACCGATATGCGTCAGTAAGAGCGCCGCCTGATCGGCGGTCACGACGAACGCCACACTGAGATCGAATGTCTCGAAACGAATGATAAATGACTGGCCGTGGGGCGCCGCGTAAATATCGCGCGACCAATTCTCTGAAGGAATGGTGAGATCGAGTTCGGTGTCGGTCAGGACGACGGCGTCTGAAGACAGGTCCACGTACCAGAGACGGCGCTGCTGGTCCAGCCATTCAAGCCGATCGTCCTGAATGGGAGAAGAATCGTCGAATTGTGATTGCCGGTCGGCGTCGGACGTATTCATTCGTTTGCTTCGTCGAGGCCTTTCACCGAGGAAGCCGTACTCGCGCCGTTGATTCCCACCTCGCCAATCGCCTCTATCACGGCGGGACCATTACTCGGCACGATCGGCCGGTTCGTGCCGACCGATTCTGGATCACGATTAAGTATCGAACTCATCGCCGCGGAAACTGCTTCCGAGGTAAGTCTTTCGAACGAGTTCGTTTCGTACGATTTCCTGTGGAGTCCCCTCCGCTAGCTTCTTTCCTTCGTTGATAATATAGCTTCGATCGGTCACTCGGAGCGTCTCGCGAACGTTGTGGTCGGTCAAGAGAATGGCGATGCCGCGGTCTCGTTTCAGGTGAAGAATTTCCTTCTGCAGATCCTCCACTGATTTCGGATCGACGCCGCTGAACGGCTCGTCGAGCATAATGAGTTTCGGGTCGGTGATCAGAGCCCGGGCAATCTCGAGCTTTCGTCGTTCTCCGCCCGACAAGGTCCGCGCAAGCTGCCGCCTCTGTTTGCTCAATCCAAACTGATCGATCAACTGGGCCGCCTTCTCGACCCGTTCACGGCGGGAGAATTCGCGCATGGTCTCGAGAATGGCCAGCAGATTCTCCTCCACCGTAAGCCGCTGAAACACGCTCGGCTCTTGGGACAGGTATCCCATGCCAAGTTGAGCTCGTTTGTACATGGCCAGCGAGGTGACATCGAGGCCGTCAACTATGACCGAACCCTGTTCGGCATCGATCATGCCGACGGTAATTCGAAATGTCGTGGTTTTGCCGGCCCCGTTTCGCCCGAGCAAGCCGACAATTTCGCCCCGGCGGACGAAAAAACAAAGCTCGTCCACAACGGCCCTTCCGTCGTATCGCTTTACCAGCCCCTCGACTTCCAACAGACGATCATTCATGAACAACTACCTGGT
>JADFIX010000150.1:2714-7553 GCA_022566435.1 Planctomycetota bacterium | reverse complement strand
CAACGAACAATCAATCCCAAACGTACCGTTCATCAAACGCAGAGGTGAACGAGATTCATCGACAATGACTGTCGCATGTCGAGTCCTTGTTGCGCCCGTCAGGGCTCCTACGTTATTATGTCCCGGTCCCCAGGGCGTTGCCCTGGGCTGCCATGCGGCTGCCCCTTCGGGGCGAACAACGATCGCAAGCGAGTTGTGTAGAACAACGAGGGCTTAATAAGCCCGTGGCTACATGCCATCGTTCCGCCGGGGCTGGTGGACGGAACTGACCGGAGGAGGCGGCGAAGATGTTTACACCGGTGGTCCCGGACGCACCTCCTATTTTTCTTCGGTACTCGTAAAGTTTGAAACCCTCGGCGAAGAAAGGCCTATCGTTGAATACGGTTTTCCAGTTGTTTCAGTTGGAGTTGAATCGTGGCAGGAAAGTCTCGACCTGTTCTTGCAGCTAGAGTTGTCGGTCAAGCCGCCGGTAGTGAACGGCCTCCAGAACGTCGTCGGCGATAAGATCGGTGCGGTCGGCGAGGTCGGCGATGGTGCGGGCGACGCGGAGGATCTTGTCGTGTGCCCGGGCGGAGAGCCCCAGCTCGGTCATGGCCTGTTTGAGGATCAATTCGCCGGCGTCGTCCAGACGGCAAATCTCGCGCAGCTTCTTGCCGCTGATCCGGCCGTTGGTCTTGGTGGGGTCATTGCCGAATCTTTCGAGCTGGCGACTTCGAGCGGCGAGCACCTGGTCGCGCATTTGGGCGGAGGGTATGCCGTCCTGCCTGCTGCGAAGCTCGCGGAAGGAGACGGCGGGGACCTCCAAGTGAATGTCGATCCGGTCGATCAACGGCCCGCTGATACGAGACAAGTACTTGTCGATCTGCTGCGGTGAGCATTTGCACCCCTTGCGCGGATCGGTGTAATAGCCGCACGGGCAGGGGTTCATGGCGGCGATCAGAATGAATGATGCAGGAAAACTCACCGTGGCGAATGAGCGGGCAATGGTGACCTTGGCGTCCTCCAGCGGCTGACGCAACGCTTCGAGCGCCGGGCGAGCGAATTCGGGAAACTCGTCGAGAAAAAGAACGCCGAAATGTGCCAGAGAGACCTCGCCGGCCTTGGGGATCGTGCCGCCGCCGACCAGGGCGGGCGTACTCGCCGAGTGGTGGGGCATACGGACCGGACGAGTGGCCATCAACGCCACGCCGGGCGATAGCTCGCCGGAGATGGAGTGAATCCGCGTGGTCTCCAACGATTCCTCGAGACTCAGCGGCGGAAGGATGGTCGGAAGGCGCTTGGCGAGCATCGTCTTACCCGAACCGGGCGGGCCGATCATGAGCACATTGTGC
Organism: Planctomycetota bacterium; assembly: GCA_022566435.1. Lineage (GTDB taxonomy): Bacteria > Planctomycetota > Phycisphaerae > UBA1845 > UBA1845 > JADFIX01. Next base: position 6,222 of record JADFIX010000150.1, on the reverse strand, counting down.
ATCCCCGCGGCGGCGATGGTCAGTGCGCGTTTGGCGTGTTCCTGCCCGCGCACGTCGGCGAAGTCGCAATCGTACTTGGACTGCGCCGCAAAGACGGCGTCAATATCGATGGACACCGGCTGAAGTGGAAGTTGACCGGAAAGAAAACCGACCGCCTCGGTAATCGATGTCACGGGTATGACATCCAACCCTTCGACGACCGCCGCCTCGTTGCTGTTTTCGCGAGGGACGAGAATCCCGCGGCAGCCGTGCTCTTTGGCCAGCATGGCCGCCGACAGCACACCCTTGACGGATCGCACCCGCCCGTCAAGGGCCAACTCGCCGAGCACCATATAAGTCTCATCACCGTCGGCCACCACCTCCCCGCTGGCGAAGAGAATGCCGAGTCCGATCGGTAGGTCGAACGCCGGTCCCTCCTTTCGCAGGTCGGCCGGTGCGAGATTGATGACCGTGCGATTCTTCGGGTAGCTGTATCCCGCGTTGATTACCGCGCTGCGCACGCGCTCGATGCTCTCTTTCACCGCGGTATCGGGCAGGCCGACGACCGTCGCGCCGGCGAAGCCGCGACGCGACACGTCCACCTCGACCTCCACCGCGACGGCTTCGATTCCGCAATAGGCCGCACTGGGCAATCGGGCAATCATGACCGGGGGATTGTAGACCAAGAAGGTCGACGCCGCGAGCACTTTGTTCGGGTTTTGTTCTGGGCTTGAGGTGTGTCGCAAGCGGGCGCGTTGCGGTGTGAGCCCGTCTTATCTCGGGTCGTCAAGGGGCTTCGCCCTCTCGGCGACGCCGTTCTTGTGTTGGATACGCATCCCGTGCGGTGGTGTATCGGTAAGCGCCCACCGGTACCATATCGCTTGGCTGGTCGGGGCGGGCGATCGGGCAGGGCTCGCGGGCTGGGTTCAGTGCGTGGGGTTGGGGGTGTGGCGGCGGTGTGTGCCATGAGCACGATCAAGACAGCGAGTTCGGATCGACGCAGCGTGGCTACCACGCCCGACGTAACAACCAAGTACGGGACTTTACCGAATTGCACGGTCGACTTGCGGGTCATTGCGTATCCCCTTCGGGAACCACGTTTCTCTTGAGAATCCGCGCGCCGGTCGGCCCGAATTCTCGTTTGGAATACGAGGCGCCGGCGCACGTGCGGTCCACCGGGGCGTCTAGAGCTTAGTTATTATCGTGGGGTGTGACGCTCCGACTTTCGGACTTTCCAATGCGAGGGGGGCAGGTCGAGTCTTGCGGTCCGACTCGCTTTATTGAAGAGATCAGGTTACTCGTAGAACGACGCGACGGCGAATTGATGACCAGGCCGCGCAACTATTCGAGTTCGTCTTCGCCGCGAGCCTTGAAGCGGGTGCTGTACTGCCGAAACAGAAACGAGGCTTGTACCGAAGTCGCAAAAAACCTACCGGGACGTTCGATTGCTCTTTGTGCTGTCGTATAAGTAGTACTCACGGAAGACTATCGCGCCGGAGGTCCACTTCGTGCCCGCCTTTCGCCGCGGCGTCGGTCACGTCGAAGGGGCGGCAAGCGGACATCGACGCGGTGCGTCTGACATGCAATGGACGATGAGAAGTTCATCCGCACCGACGTTCACTGGCAGCTCGCCGGAGTTCTGCCCGACGTCCACAATGTGGAGGTGAACGATGTCTTCACGTGGCAAAACCAAGTCGCCGGAATCCTCCTACCCCGGCCGTGGTTGCGTTCTACGGCGTGTTGCATGGGCAGGCGAACCCGTTGCGGAGGAGCGCGGCGCCGCCCCAGGACCAACCGGACGAGCCCCGGACCGCGCAGGAACATCCGTTCATCGAAGACGGCCGCAGAAGTGGCCCGACGACGTTGCCGCGCACCTCGAAGAATGGCTGGCGCTCGCGATGGCCGTGGAATCCGGGGACATCCAAGGAAACGCCGTAATCACCTCGGACGCAAAGAGCGGCGAGCAATTCAGGGGGGAACACAACCAGGAGTTAGCCCGTGTCGCAAACTGACCCACTACTGCCGCAGGACTTGGAATCCGAGGCCGCGCTGCTCGGCGGACTGCTTACCACCCACGAATACGGTCACCTGGCCAATTGCGACATTGACGAATCCGGGAAGGTGGTGGCCGGATGATTCTCTGCCACTCTTCTGCCACTCTTGGGTTGGCGAACCCCAAAAACCGCGTTTTTGACTGGGCAGAAGTGGACTTGAACCACCGACACACGGATTTTCAGTCCGTTGCTCTACCAACTGAGCTACCTGCCCGGATCGTTCTTGGGCGACCTCGCACTCGCTTCGCAATCGACCATTCCTTGCGGTCAAGTCAAAAAGCCAGGCGACGGCCAACCAAATCGAAACGCCTGCTCTTGCGTTTCTGCGGGCAGGGTAATCTTGTCGCGGTAGGCGCGTCAAGTCCGGCGTCCGACGAGGCTTCGCGGGCCCGCCGATCGGTTACGACGCTATCAGCCGGCACGGACCGCTTCAAGAGCCGTGGACAGCGCGTGGTTTGTGTTGCCGAGCGAAGCGCTGACCGCGGTCATCGCCAATCCCAGGCCAATCCAGCCCAGTAGACCAAAAACACTTGTCACGATGCCGGTGATCGCCCAGCCTTTGCCGGTCACCAGAATCCCGCGGCGACGGGCACGGCGAATCCGCGCCAAACCCGCGAACCCGAGACCCAATCCGGCGATCTGTGACACCAACGGAATCAACCCGGTCATCCCGCAAATGGCCGATCCGACCGCCATTCCGTCCGTCCCTCCAGGGGCGAGGACCATATCACCCTGCATGTTCGAATCGGCCGGGGTGATCGCTCCGGCGGCCTGCCCGTAAAGCGGTCTGGCCAGCGGCACAACTTCGGCGACAGGGTCTAGTTCAGTTCCCGCGACGACCGAACGGCGATCGTGCAAACGCAGGGCCGACGAATCCGTCGCAATTCGCGGAGGAGACGAGAGACCGTCGTTTCTTTCAGGGCTGTACATGGGCGAGAAAAACGTCCTTTTCGGCTCGAAATCTCCGTCGGATACCAGAATGCTACGATATGCTTGTTCGCGTCTTGTTACCGCCGATAAACGGCAGGATCGACGGTTGCTAACCCGATTCCCTCGAGCGTTTTTTAGAAGACCGACGTGCCCAGCCGCGGTTTTTTCGTTTGACTGGCATGCCGCATTCCCCACAATCTCAGGCGGATGCCGTAACCTGACTTGTGGCGACGCCATCATGCTGTTCTTAATTAAGCGAGGTGTGAAATGGCAAACAACCAGGAATCGAGGGGCGATCCATAGAAACTGAACGGGAGAGACGAAGCATGAGTTCACTAAACACTGCAAAACTAACATCATGGGTCGATGTCGAATCCTCGTGTGAATTCCCGATCCAAAACCTCCCCTACGGCGTGTTTCGCCGGGGAACGGAATCCGCTCGCGTCGGGGTGGCCATTGGCGAGAAAGTGCTGGATCTGTCCGCCGTGCATCAAGCGGGCAGGTACGGGTGCGGACGCAGACGCCAACGCGGAGCCGACATGAGG
>JADFIX010000150.1:0-2704 GCA_022566435.1 Planctomycetota bacterium | reverse complement strand
ATGTCTTCGCCCGAAGCAGTCTCAACGCCTTCATGTCGCTAGGTCGAGCCGCTTGGACGGATGCTCGAAGACGAATCACGGAATTGCTTTCGAAGGAAACGCCGACCCTACGCGACAATAGCGACCTGCGGGACAGGGCGTTTAATGCCGCGGCGGACGTCGAGTTGCTCCTTCCGGTGGAAATCGGCGACTTCACCGACTTTTATTCCTCGAAGGAGCACGCGACAAACGTCGGAACGATGTTCCGCGGGGTCGACAACGCCCTGATGCCGAATTGGTTGCACCTGCCGGTTGGGTATCACGGTCGGGCGAGCACGGTCTTCGTCTCCGGCGTCGATATACATCGGCCTTGTGGTCAAACGAAGGCGGACGATGCCGATGCACCGTCCTACGGCCCGTCTCGGTTGCTGGATTTCGAACTGGAAATGGGCTTCTTCGTCGGTACGGGAAACGCACCGGGAAAACCCATCACCAAGACCGACGCCGCCGACCACATCTTCGGCATGGTCTTACTGAACGACTGGAGCGCCCGCGATATTCAAAAGTGGGAGTATGTGCCGCTCGGTCCCTTCCTCGGCAAGTCGTTCGCCACGTCCATCAGCCCGTGGGTCGTGCCGATGGACGCGCTCGAGCCGTTTCGCGTGGCGGGTCCCGACCAGACGCCGAAGGTCTTACCGTACCTGGAGACCGACGGTCGGAGCGCCTACGACATAAAGCTCGAAGCGTACATCCAGAGCGAAAAGATGTCGGAGCCCATGCGGCTCACGGCCACCAACTTTCGTTACATGTACTGGAACATGTTTCAGCAGCTTACACATCACACGGTCAACGGAACGGCGCTTCGTACCGGCGATCTCTGCGGCTCGGGAACGATATCCGGTCCTTCGGAAGACTCTCGCGGCTCCATGCTGGAAATTTGCTGGAAAGGTACGAAGCCGATCACCCTACCGGACGGTAGTCAACGCAGGTTCTTCGCCGACGGGGATACCGTCTCGATCAAGGGCTGGTGCGAAGGCGATGGCTACCGCGTGGGGTTTGGCGAGGTGCGAAGCAAAATATTGCCCGCGCCCCAATAGGACGAATCACCTCTGTCTGATTGCCGGAGCGCACACGATCGAAGCTGGATCCGCACGTCGCGCCCCCTCGAGAACAGGTTCGCGATTCGCAAGAGCCATCTATGTCAGCTACGGACGCTCCCGGATCATAATGTTCCAACCGTCAGGCGAGGGTTCGCCGGCCCGCACCGCGATTGTGATATTGACGTCCTCAACGGCCACAATGTCCTCTTGCAACAGTATCGGCCGTTGGTCGGGATCACCGCTGGCCTCTCCAGGCGGCACCCTGTAGTGAAAGACCTTGTACTGTATTTGAATGGGATCGGCGTCGAACAGGCCCAAACCAATGTAAACGCCGTTAGCCAACGACTCATCGTCAATCCCAGGCACATAGAAGACCGGATTGAAGCCATTGATCGGGATAGGGACGGACTCAGTCGGGGCGAGGTTTTCCCCCGGACGTGCTTCGCGGCGCGCCGTCGGCGGATCTACCGTATCATCCACGATCACCGGATAGGGCGTCATCGTATCGCCCGTTCGGTTAAAGAACGTAATTCTCGAGGTGAAGTCGCAGCCCGCCGCTAGGACGACATAACAGATCGCGCAGAGCGAAATCAAACAGTTCCTTGAGTTATTTGCCATTATCCATGTCTCCTAATGATTTTGACTGGCGTTTATGATACACGAATAATGCAAGTGCGAACACCATAAAATGGCAAGAATGTTGCCCCCCGTGCGATGCCTGCCGGACCATTCGCCGAGCGGCAGCCGACCGGAAACACTTGTGTAGAATAGGCAAAACAGGGGTAACGGGGAGGTGCAAGTTAGCTCAGCAGCGCAAGGTCATTTGTGGCACTGGCGACTAGTGTGCCGCCAACATTGATTCTTCGGGTACTAGTGAAGCGTCACACCTCAATCTGCGGGTAACGGGCAACGCCGTGTAGAGCGAGCAACCGTGTGCCATCTTGAGGCCACCAACGCGGGTATAGCCGTTTCAGTTTGATGCGGGCGTCGGCGGTCGTGAAACGCCAATTCACCGGTTTCCCGGCGGTGTTCCGTGCGCGCTCCCACGCGCCGACTTCTCTGACCAACGTCGGCTTGTCCGGAATCCTGCGATCCAGACACTGCCGACCCAACACGTTCAATTCAATCTCCGCGATGTCGAGCCAACTCCCGTGCTTGGGGGTATACACGGGATCCAACCGCCCGATCAAACGACGCGCTTCTGTCGGCGTGAACGCCTCGTAGAGCGACGCCATCACGTGCGTATTCAAGTTGTCCATCACCAGCGTGATCCGATCCGCTTCGGGATACTCCACATCGACCAGCGTTTGGATCTGCCTCGCCCAATCGACCTTGGTCCGGCGATCGGTGACATACGCACGACGCCAGCCTCGCAGCGGCTCGCAAAACATGAACACGTTGGCTACCCCGTTACGTTCGTATTCATAGTCGAAGCATTGGACGCGTCCCGGGCCTGCAACGATCGGCACGCGCGTCTCTTTCACCAATTGTTTGCTGGTCTCGTCCATGCACACCACGGGGCGTTTCGGGTCGTAAGGCCTCTGATACACCTCCAGCACGTTCTCCATCGCACAAACGAATTCGGCGCTCTGCTTGGACGGAATGCACCACATCTTCTTGAGCCA
>JADFIX010000149.1:4937-7589 GCA_022566435.1 Planctomycetota bacterium | reverse complement strand
GTTCCAATAACGACGGTGCGAATCGACCGGCTCGGCTCGTGCGGAGCGGGTTGGCTAGGTCGTTATGGGACGGATGGCGGTATTGTCCGCGTCATCGCAAAACACTCGCCCATCAAACGCCGATGCAATTGTGACGGTACAAAATCTGGGTGCGATGTGCTCGGGGTGACGTTATTCATCGCTCACTCGCGAGTTGATGAAAACTCGTGGAAGGATCGTGCGATGGCGCGCCACAGGGGTTGGAAACGAATGAGCGAATCCGACGTGGGTAATTGGGAACGCGAAGTTGATCGGGGGCTGGCCGTTCTCCGGGGCGACCAGAGTCGACAACCGGTTTCAACGGTAGGCAAGGCGCCGAAAATAACGCCCGGGGGCCCGGGATCGCCTGCGCAATCCGCCGCCGACGCTGAGAATACCGATCGCTCGGTCAGCATCGGAGAGCTTCAGACCGAGTTGTTTCACTCCGTACGGGCCGGGATGGCCTTGAAGCAAGATATCTATGACGAATCGGGCGTTCTGCTGCTGGCGGCAGGATGCATGATCACCACGCGTTTCCTCAAGCTTCTGCGTGACCGAAATATCTCGCGCGTCCAGCTAAGAAGCCCGGAACTTCCGGTGGCATCGGCGTCGATCGAGCTGCCTGAAACGGATCGTGTCCCTGGGGTAGATCGCGACGATCGAACGCATACGATCCACAGTCTGGAACTCGACAAGCATATGGGCGAGATACTCCAGCAGCCGATCGAATTCCATTCGGTGAGGACCTGGCGGCGTCCGCGGTTGACGATCGGGGAGCTCAAGGACTCCGCGGACCAAGGTGTCGAAGCCCACCGCGAAACGAGCGCTGCCGTCGTGAGTTTTTGCGAGACGCTCGACACGGGGGGGCGTGTGACATCCGCCGCGCTACGGACCACTGTGGAAGCGTTTGTGGACCGAGCGGCGGTCGACTTCGATTTGCTGCCCCTTATTATTTCACTGCAGGACTCAGGAGATGAATACCTGTTCGATCATTGTGTCAACGTCTCGCTGTTGGGCATGGCGATTGCCAGTCAGCTCGGGCTGAATCGAGATGCGATCGGTGAAATTGGTATCGCGGGCTTGTTGCAGGACATCGGCATGCTGCGCGTGCCGAAAGAGATTCGGCTTTCGCCCGGCTCGCTCACCGCGGCCGAGTGGAAGGAAATCAAGCTTCATCCGCTGCACACACTTGACATGATTGCCGGACGGAAGGGTATTCCCGTTTCGGCACGAATGGTCGCCTACCAGGCACATGAGCGGATTGACGGGTCGGGATATCCCCGCGGCAGGAAGGGCACTCAGATCCACAGATTCGCTCAGATTTTGTCGATCGCCGACACGTATTCGGCCATGACCGCCGCGAGGCCGTATCGCCCGGCCTATTCGCCCTACGAAAGTGCCAAGGCCATCCTGCTGAGCGGCAAGTCAAACGAATTCGACCGGGATTTGGCACGCGCGCTTCTCGACACGATTTCCCTCTTTCCAATCGGAAGCCTGGTAGGGCTAAACAACGGAATGACGGCGCGGGTGCTACGGGCGAATCCGGGGCAGCACACTCAACCGGTGGTGGAAGAGGTCACGGATGATGGTATTTCTACAGGGCACGTGATGGATCTTTCGGTGCAGACGGAGATCCAGATCGCACGGGCGTACTAGCCCAACCCGCCATCGGCACGCGGTTGCCGCTATAACGAACACGAAAGAGCCGATCCGGTGAAACTACACACAGACGACGCGAGTGACTTCCGGGATTTGTTCCTTGATGTTGCGCTCGATACCGACCGTGAGCGTGATCGCTGCGGAGGGGCACCCGATACAGGCACCCTTGAGGCGAACCGAGACGACGCCGTCGGTGTCCACTTCGACGAGTTCGACGTCGCCGCCGTCAGCCTGAATCAGCGGCCGAATCTTATGCAACACGGCCACCACGCGTTGACGGAGTGGCTTTATTCGCGGCTCAGTGTTTTGCTGCCGAGAAACCATCACAGTATTCGCTAGCCGGCCATGTACGCTCCGGTCTCCGCCGAACGTTGGCTGTCACGCGACGACAACTCCGGCGGGCGTTCATGGCTAAAGTACGGATCGTCATATTACCCTGATATTCGATACAAGACACGGGAAACCCGAGACTACCGAGAGTGTCTGAATTCTCGGCGGGGGCCCGCTGCAAATTGCCGGGAATAAGCAGGCCCAAGCCAATCGCCGATGATCAGGAGGGCGTGAGTTGGCGAGTGTTATTGCGAACTCACCGGTCCCTGTGTACAAATAGCCGTTATCGGGTTCGCGAGACTCTCACGATTCGGATGCGCCGATTGGGCTGAAGGTTCTTCGCGGCATCAGTTGTGGCTCAAAGGGTTCGTTCTCCGGCAGGCGGCATGGTGCATATTTTCCTACGAATCCTAGTCGGCTTAGCGGCGAGTGCGACCTTGGCGTCCGCCCGCGGGGCCGATAATCCTCCCCAGCTCCCTAGCCAGAATCACTTGGAACAGCTAAGGAACTGTCGCGAAGGCGTTCTCGATCCTCAAGCGCGACAAGAAGAGCGTCGCCGATGGATCATGACGTTGCTGACGTTCGACTCGGCCTCCAGTCGGCAGTTGTTCGCGGAGTTGCTCGCCACCGATGATCGAACCGACG
>JADFIX010000149.1:0-4927 GCA_022566435.1 Planctomycetota bacterium | reverse complement strand
CCTCTGCGAGGTGCTGGCGTCGCAAGCCAGGACCGCACCGCACAGGTTGGCCGCCGAGTTTCTCGAACCCCTGAAGGTCCTTCTCGGTTCTGAGAACGAACCGCTTCGGCGGGCGGCCGCCAAAGCACTGGTCGGTTTCCCCGGTTCAGCGGGGACGGACGAGCTTCGTGCGATCGCCGCCAAAGTCAATGAATCTTTGCCGACGAGGCTCGCAGCGATCGATGCCCTCAGTTCGAAAGTCGACCGTCGCGAAGTCGTGGATACCTTGGTTTCGCTCCTAAAGGCCGACATTCCGGCGATGAACGACCGTGTGATGGCGGCCTTGCGACCTCTTACCATTGAGAACTTCGATCGCGACATCGAACGCTGGCAGGTGTGGTGGCGGGAGAAATCGAAGCTTGGTATCGAGGCATGGCTGGTCGACCAGTTGCAAATCTATCGTGATCGCCTTCGTCGAATGCAAGATGAGTTTGAGACGTACCGGATCGGTGCGATGGGGCGGCACGAGGCGCTGGCTTCCCGAGTCGGGGCATTTCAGCGCGATTTGTTTCGGGTGCTGGGCCAAGATGAACAGTCCAATAGGCTGGTGGAGTGGCTGAGCGACTCGGTCGAGGATGTAAACCGTACCGCCCTCTCCCTTGTGCGAGCCAGAATCGCTGACGAAGGTCTTCGCCCGGCAGGTCGCGTGCAAGACGCGCTGCTCGTCCTTCTGCGCGACGGCTCGCCGGGTATTCGACGGGAAGTGTTGCTGATCGTACAGACGTTGGACGAGCCGTCGGTCATCGACGGCGTCTTGGCCCAACTGGAAAGGGAGGAGGCTCTCGAGGTTCGTCTTGACATCCTCAAAGCGATCGGTCGTCTCAATGATCCCAAGTCACTCGGGGCATTGGTCAGCGAGATCGCAGCGCCGGACAGCGATCTGAATTGCGCACGCGAGGCGGCGGTCGCGCTCGGTCAGATCGCGACCGGTGTGAGTGATCACGACGTCTTGGGTGATGCGATCGTCGCCGTGAAGCAGCGGTATTCGAAGGTCGACCCCGAAGACGTCGCTTTTCGGGCAGCGCTGCTCGCCGCCATGGCGGGTATCGCCGATCCGCAATTCGCGCCGGAGTTGCTCCTGGCCGTGGAATCCGATCATGCGGACATCGTGCGTCCTTCGATTCGCGGTCTACAAGCGATTGGCGAACGAACGAAGACGGCACGACTCCGAACGCTTACCGCGCATGCGGACCCGCTGGTCCGGCAGGCGGCGGTGGAGGGCATCGGGAAACTGGGCGGCGAAGACGCCGATACAGAGAGTTTACTGACGCGTCTGAATCCGACAATTGAACCGAGCGTGCGGGTGCGGGATGCGGCGTGGATTGCCTTTCGTACCTTGCTCAGCGCGAAGCCTGTGGCCGAGCAGATCGTTTCCGTCTCCCGGCTTCGTGAAACGCCTGAGTTGGAAATCGAGTACTTGATTGGCTTGACCGATAATCTGAACCCATCGAACGGGCAGGTGGCTGAATTGGACGAAGCCTATCATAGTCTGGGTAGTCTTCTGTCTGACGCCGGGCGGTACCCGGAAGCCGCCAGATACTTCCGAAGTCTCTACGAACTTCGAACCACGTCGTCCAAGGGAAATCGGGAGGCGGCCGGCCTGCGATGGCTCGACGCGGTGTTACACGACCCGGCTGCCCCGCAAGTTGCGGAAGTAGTCGAGAGGCTCGCGAAATCGCTGGGAAACGAGAGCAAGTCGAAAATTGTCGATACGGTGAAGGCCTACATTGACTCACGGGATCCGACCGCGAACGCAGACCGAATCGAGAACTTGCAGAACGACTTGCAATCGGTGCCACCCGAACTTCTTGGCGAACGATGGGTTTCGTTGCTTGAACGACTTGCGGATCATTCTGCGTCCCGCAAGGGCCCGCCCAACGACGAGCATTCTCCCTGAGTATTTTGCAACCCCGCGCTGCCCGTTCGGTCTAGACCAAGTGTCCGGCATCGACGAGCGTTCGCTCGCGCTCGGCCAGTCGCAAATCGCTGTCGGCCATCATGTGGGCGAGCTTTTTCCAGTCCACCGAAGGTTTCCATCCGAGCAGGTCCCGCGCTTTTGTCGGGTCGCCTAGCAGGACATTCACTTCCGTGGGTCTGAGATATCGCTGATCGAAACGGACGTATTTTTCCCAATCCAGGTCGAGGTAGGCGAAGACCTCTTGGGCGAATTCACGGACGCTGTGGGTTTCGCCGGTGGCGACCACGTAGTCGTCGGCGTCTTCCTGCTGCAACATGAGCCACATGGCCACGACGTAGTCGCCGGCGAATCCCCAGTCGCGTTTGGCGTCGAGGTTTCCCAGGTACAGTTTATCCTGCAAACCAAGCTTGATTCGTGTGGCCGCCCGTGTAATTTTTCTGGTGACAAACGTCTCGCCCCTGCGCGGCGATTCGTGATTGAAGAGAATGCCGTTGCAGGCGAAGAGGTTATACGCCTCACGGTAGTTGATGGTCTGCCAGTAGGCGTACACTTTTGCACAGGCGTAGGGGCTCCGCGGATAGAACGGGGTGTGTTCGTTTTGGGGAATCACCGCCACCTTACCGTACATTTCACTGCTGGACGCTTGATAAAACTTCACTTCGCGATCGGAGGAGTCGCGAAAATCCCGTATGGCTTCCAGGACGTGCATCGTACCAATCGCCACGACCTCGCCGGTGTAGACCGGCTGATCGAAGCTGGTTCTCACGTGTGACTGGGCGGCCAGGTTATACACTTCGTCCGGCTGCACCTCGCTGATGATTCTTCGAATGCTCAAGGGATCGAGCACATCGCCGTAATGCAGCTTGAATCGTACGTTTCCGTCATGCCGGTCCTGATAGAGGTGATTGAGCCGCTCGGTGGTGAAGACGCTCGCCCGCCGCATAACGCCGTGCACGTCGTAGCCCTTTTCAAGCAGGAATTCCGCAAGGTAGGAACCGTCTTGCCCGGTCACGCCGGTAATGAGTGCGACTTTGTTCACGACTGTTTTCTCCCACAAGTTGTGGATGGTTCTTCCTTTAGCCACGTACCGCGCAAACCGGGGCACTGCTTGTAACATCGGCGGATGAGGGATCCGGTTCCATATTCAATTGTTCAGTCGGTTTCGGTTTCGACTTGCCAAACCAATTGTGGATCGGAACGGCGCAGCGCGAGCGAAGCCGTTCCGCCGTACTTTCTGCATGGACCGGGCCGGTATGGGCGATCACCACGGCGTCGGCGCCGAGCTGCATGGCCTCGTCAAACGGTATCACGGGAATCGCTCGGTAACGCCGACTGCGGGCCGCGAATTGGTCGTCTCCAATTGCCGAAATGTCGAGGTCGCACGTGCGCGCTGCGTGAACGAAGGGGAAAATATTCTTTCCCAGGCCTGCCAGGACGATTCTCTTCGTGCCATGTTGGCTCAAACGCCTCATTTTTGCGGTGATCGACTGCGTGCAAAAGTAGGCCTCCCATGCGCTTGGCGGGAGACGCCGATTGCGGTAACGATATCGCTCCACGATGGCCCCGATCGATCCGGAACGTCGACCCCGGCGAAACGATTCGAGCTGACCATGTGATTCCGCCAGCCATTCGTAGCGCAGCAGCCAGTCGCGCCGGTATTCACGATAATGCGGATGGGGAAAATAGCGGGCCGCCACGCGGAGATTGTTGCGGATGTCGTAAAACATCGTCCGGTCGCGGCGCCGCGCCATCGGAGTCTTTCTGTGGTCCACATGAAGGTCATCGAAAATGCGCACGAGCCAACCCGCCGAGGCCAGCCGAAAGCAGAGGTCGTACTCCTCGGCCTGCATGAAAAAGGTGGGGTCGAGCCCACCGGCTTGCCGTAATGCTTCCGCACGGAATCCCACGCCGCAACCGACGAAAACGTTCGGTAGCGCCGCACCCTCCAATTCGCCGCCCGGCAAGTGGACGGTGAACCCGGCGGCCCCTAGGCGAGGTGCTTGATCGAAGTGTTCGATCATGCGGTTGATCGAGCCGGGTTGCGGTGCGGAATCGTCGTCCAAGAAGACGATGAACCGCCCACGCGCCATGTCGACGCCGTAGGATTTCGCGCAACTGCCGGCGTTGGTTCGACGGCGAATCACGAGGTCGGCCATTGGCTGTGCGGCGTCGGCGGTGCCGTCGCTGGACGCGTTGTCGACCAGGATGATCTCGTATTTCGCCCGATCGAGCCCGCACTCGCGCACGCGGGCGAGTGTTCGCAACACAACCTGACGCCTGTTGTGCGTCGCGATGACAAAGCTAACGGTCGGCGGACGGTTTTCGGTCATGGCGCAGATTCTTCCACTAGTATTATCGGTCTCCTAAGCGTGCGACTTCACGGAAGGTCTAAATCGGGGGCTTCCATGCGATAAGGACGCATGCCGAGGGGCCGTCCGGACTGTGCTCGATGCTGGAATCGCGGTGCTTCGACGTATTCCGCCTGGTGATCTGCAACCGCCGGCCGAGCCGGTTTTCTGTCGCGGGTGACAGGGGCTTTGGCATTATGACGGGCTGGCGCATGCTGAAGGCGAGCGAGGAGCGAGTCTGAAGGCTGAAGTTCACCGGCAGGGAGACTGAAGCTGTGGAGCGTGAAGCGACGGACCGTTTTGGCCGTCCCATGCACGAATCTTACCAACGCCCCTCATGACGTCAAGAAATTCTTCCTGACACCTTTTCTTAGCTTTTCTTAGCTCTTTGTGGTGAAGCTCTCTCTCCGATGTGCACCTGGGGCCGGTCGCTCACGCTTGCGGTACTGAATTGGCCCTCAGCTCTCAGCTCTCAGCACTCAGCCCCTTCGTCGCTCCGTCGCTCCGTCGCTCGTTCCAGAATCGTTGACGACTATCGATAGCAGGGCTAGGATCGCGCGGCAGCGAGGGCGATGCGGGACTCGTCCGGCTTGGAGGTGATTCTGCGGCAAGACGGTAAGCG
>JADFIX010000148.1 GCA_022566435.1 Planctomycetota bacterium | reverse complement strand
CCCGTCCTCATCGATCAGCTCATCAGCCGGGGCGAGTTCCTCACCGCCTACACGCCGTATCAGGCCGAGGCCTCCCAGGGCATTCTCCAGCTCTTCTACGAGTTTCAAACCATGGTGGCGACGTTGCTGGGTATGGACGTGGCCAATGCCTCTCTCTACGAAGGCGCCACGGCCGCGGCGGAAGCGGTCATGATGGCCATCGCCATCACTCGGCGAAAGCGGGCGGTCATCTCCGCGTCCGTTCATCCGGACACGATCCGTGTATTGCAATCGTACGGACAGTCGCGGGGAATCGAGGTGGTGGTCGTGCCGGCCGACAACGGCACCACGGATGAACGCGGCTTGGCACAGGCGGTGGACGAGACGACGGCGGCGGTGGTGTTGCAGTCGCCGAACTTCTTTGGCTGCGTGGAGCGCATCGACCGGATGATCCCGGGGATCCGCGAGCACGGCGCCTTGGCGATCGTGTCCACCGACCCGATCGCGTGCGGACTACTAAAACCACCCGGCGAATTAGACGCGGACATCGTTGTCGCGGAGGGCCAGCCGCTCGGTATCCCGATGCAGTACGGAGGTCCCTACCTCGGTCTGCTCGCTTGCAAGGAAAAGTATCTTCGAAAAATGCCGGGGCGTGTGGTCGGCATGACACGTGATACGGAAGGTCGCCGGGCTTTTTGCTTGGCCCTGCAAACGCGAGAACAGCACATCAAGCGCGAACGGGCGACGAGCAACATTTGCACAAACCAGGGCTTGCTGGCGGTGCGAGCAACCATCTATCTCGCTTCCATGGGAAAACGAGGAATCGCCGAAGCGGCCTCGCTGTGTTTCGAAAAAGCGCATTACGCGGCGAAACGAATCACCGAGATCGACGGCTACGAATTGCGCTTTGACGCGCCGTTCTTCAAGGAGTTCGTCGTGCGCGCCTCGCGCGGGGGCCGCAAGGTACTGGCATCTTGCCGAGACCAAGGCATCCTCGCAGGGGTCCCGCTCGTTCGATTCGATGACCGCTACAGCGACTGCCTCCTCGTCGCGGTGACGGAAAAAAGGACGAAGGAAGAAATCGATCACCTCGTCGAGGTGTTGGCCGCGGTATAAGAATCGTCGGCTTGGAAACGTCGCGGCGCCGAGCGCAACGCGGCTCTGCCGTTCGTCGCGCCGAAGGGAAACATGATAGATGTTGAATAGCCGCAAGAACGGACATGACGATCAGCCGCTAGTATTCGAGATCGGCTCGCCCGGCCAATGGGCGGCCTCGTTGTCGGCCCTGGACGTACCGGCCACGAATATCAGCAACGCGCTTCCCGCCGAATTGATTGCCGAACAGAAACCGGCGCTACCGGAAGTCGGCGAGCTCGACATCGTTCGCCACTTCAAGCGCCTAGCCCACAAACTGTTCAGCGTGGATGAGAACTTCTATCCGCTGGGCAGTTGCACCATGAAGTACAACCCTCGAATCAACGAGCGGATCGCCGCGATGCCGGCTTTCTCCCATTTGCACCCCTACCAGGATGACGCCGATGTCCAAGGCATGCTGGAACTCCTGTACCGCGTGCGGTGCGATCTCGCGGAGATCGCCGGGCTCGCGGAGGTGACACTCCAACCGGCGGCCGGTGCCCACGGCGAGATGACCGCCCTCATGATCATCAACGCCTACTACGAAGACCGGGGAGAAAAACGAAGCAAGGTACTGGCGCCGGACAGCGCCCACGGGACCAATCCGGCGAGTTGTGCGGCCTGCGGCGCCCGATTCGTGCCCGTTCGATCGCGAGATGACGGTCGCGTCGATCTCGACGACCTGCGGGCGAAGGTCGATGACGATACCGCGGCACTGATGATTACCAACCCCAACACGGTCGGCGTGTTCGACGGGCAAATTGTCGACATTGCGGATATCGTTCACGCCAAGGGCGCGCAGTTGTACCTCGACGGCGCGAACATGAACGCCATTCTGGGGATCACCCGGCCGGGAGACTTTGGCGTCGACTGCATGCATTTCAATACGCACAAGACGTTCAGCACGCCGCACGGCGGCGGCGGACCGGGTGCCGGACCCGTCGGCGTGACGGAGCACCTGCGTAAGTTTTTGCCCGTGCCGCAGGTCATCAAGCGCGACGACGGCACCTTCGGCTGGGCGAATGATCGGCCGGCGTCGATCGGCAAGGTTCGTTCGTTCTTTGGCCAGGTGGGCGTGCTGGTTCGGGCGTACGCCTATATTCGCGGCTTGGGGCGCGATGGGCTCTTGGACGTATCGGAAAACGCGGTGCTGGCGGCGAACTATCTTGCCGCTCGTTTGAAACACCGGTTCAAGCTTCCGTTCCCCCCGCCCTACGCCCACGAGTTCATTTTGGTGCCGGAGTTCGAGGACCATGGGGTCGACGAGAACCATATTGCCAAGCGATTGATCGACCACGGCATCCATCCGCCCACGATGAGCTGGCCGATCCACCATTGCCTGATGATCGAGCCGACGGAAACGGAATCGCCGGCGACGCTCGATCGATTCGCCGATGTCATGCTGGCGATCGCCGACGAAATCGAGAAAGATCCTGAAACCGTGCGGACCGCGCCGCATACCACTCCGGTCGCGCGGGTGGACGAGGTCGCCGCCAACCGGAATCCGAATGTCCGCTGGCGTCCTGAATAGCACCACAGCGCCGGGTCATTTGTACCGCAGGCTTCCAGTCTGCACGACCCGCGAATACTACGCGGGCAGGATGCCAGGGCACGAGTTCATGACGACCCTGCGCTGTCGTGTTAACATAGTCTTGTCGTGAGCTCTACCAACCCAATTCGCGTGCTCAACGAGTCGCCACTAAGCGGACCGATCAACATGGCCCGGGACGAGGCCTTGATGACCCGTGTCGGTCTTGGGCAGTCGCAGCCCACGTTGCGCTTGTATCAATGGGATCCACCGACGATCTCACTGGGTTATTTCCAGCCCTACTCGGACTACGAGGCGCTCGAGCCGCCTGCAGGCGACCTGGCCGTCGTCCGACGCCAGACCGGCGGCGGCGCGATCCTGCATGACCTGGAACTCACTTATTCGTTGACGCTGCCGGTGAACCATTCGCTGCTTGGCGACGGCGCCGGCCACTTGTACGAACACGCCCACGACGCGGTCATCGCCTGTCTGCGTGAACTGGACATCGCCGGTGAGTATTGCGGAACGACGGACGACTCGGGGGCGGCCAAGGGGCCCTTCTTTTGCTTCGAGCGGCGACACCGCTACGACATCGTTCTGGAAAGCGGTAAGATCACGGGCAGCGCCCAACGACGCACGCGCGACGCGATCCTGCAGCACGGCTCGATCGTTCTCGGCAGTCGGTATGATCAACAGCGTGTCGGTCGCGTGTCGGTCGCATTTGATACCACGATCGTTCGGCTACGTTCGTTGTTCGTTGACACGTTGGGGGCACTTGGCGACCTTCCGTTTGAGAACGGCGAGTGGACGCCTGAAGAGCTCGACGCCGCGGACGAACTGATCCCGAAATATGCCGGCGACGAATGGACGAAGCGAACATGAGAATTCATTTCTCACCACGAGGTTTCTCGGGCAGCGTCGGTTTGTGTGTAGCGTACGGAAGCTCGAGAGTCGCCTGAAATCTAGAATCGCCGCGGCTGCGGAGGCGCAAGAACCATCCGCCAGCAGGTGCATGCTGCAAGAGGAGTTGCGCGGCTGGGCGGGGCGGAATCACCGCCTCCCTGTGATTCTTGGTAGCCGCTCAACCGATCAGTCAAGGCCGGTGATGTGTGCCTCAATCGGTACAATCCGCGCGACGACTGGCACCACCACGGCAAGCTATTACCGTGGGTCTGGATTCCTGGAAGGCGGGATTCATTGCCACATAGGCGACACTTTCGGCATGCGCAAGCGCCTCCGCTGTGTCTGCCCGGCGGAGTGCTGGGTCGCGCTTGACCCAAGAAACGCCGATTTCGACGGCATGAGGCACGATTTGACACGGCAACGGCCCGCACGTATACTATTGGGTGCATCCAGTGGAATAACCGCCATCGGAGCAGCCAGGCACCGATGGCTCTGCCAGACGCGACGCGCGTCCGACACATCTTCGCTTGGAACTATTGAGAGTATTACAGAATGCGATTTGAAGACTTGCGGCTCGTTGAGCCGCTGCTGCGTGCCGTGCGCACGGAGCGTTACGTTCATCCCACACCTATTCAGGCCGACGCCATTCCGCTTATCCTTGCCGGCCGCGACGTACTCGGCTGTGCCCAGACGGGCACTGGCAAGACCGCGGCGTTTGCATTACCCATTCTCCAACAACTGAGCAAACGCTCAGCCGAGGCCAAAGCGCCGGCGGGGCGCATCCGCGTCCTGGTGTTATGCCCGACTCGCGAACTCGCACAGCAGATTTTCGAGAGCTTTCGGACGTACGGCCGGCACACCAACGTGCGGCAGGCCGTCATCTTCGGCGGCGTGAATCAGAATCCGCAGGTTCGCGCTCTGCGAGCCGGTGTGGATGTCCTGATCGCCACGCCAGGGCGCCTACTTGACCTCATGGGACAAGGCCTTGTCAGTATCAAGAGTACTGAGGTCCTGGTTCTGGACGAAGCCGACCGCATGCTCGATATGGGCTTTCTGCCCGACTTGCGGCGGATTCTCACCGACGTACCCCGGAAGCGACAAACGCTGCTCTTCTCGGCGACCATGCCGGCCCCGATCCGCAAGCTCGCGGGCGACATTCTCCACGACGCGGTGCCGGTACAGGTATCGCGGGTATCGTCGCCCGCTCCATCGGTGAGTCATTCCGTTTATCACGTGGAGAAAGTCGATAAGCCGGGACTGTTGGCGCACCTGTTGACGCAAACGTCGTACACACGAGCGTTGGTGTTTTCGCGCACCAAACACGGTGCCGACAAGGTGGTCAAGAAGCTCGTGAAGGCCGGCGTGCCCGCCGCTGCACTGCACGGCAACAAGAGCCAGGGCGCACGGACCCGGGCGTTGGCTGAGTTTAAGTCCGGGAAGACGCCCGTGCTCATCGCGACCGACATCGCAGCTCGTGGGCTGGATGTTGAAGACATCTCCCACGTCATTAACTATGACCTAACCCCTGAACCGGAAACGTATGTCCATCGCATCGGCCGCACAGGCCGGGCGGGCGCGTCCGGTATCGCGATCTCGTTCTGCACATCGGAGCAGCACGCGGACCTTCGGGCGATCGAGCGGCTGATCCGCGAACCACTACAGCGTGAGACGGACCCGCTGGGAAATGGCGATTCACCGCCGCCACCTCGCCCGGTCCCCCCGCGTGATACGCAACCGCGTACGCCCCGGTCTCGCCCAACGCGATCGTCGAGTAGAAGATCGCGGCGCAGAAGACCATCGGCGGTTTCCGCGGCCTCGTGAGCTGGAAGCCGTAGGGTGCGATCCGGTCGCACCTTCTTGGGAACTGCGTGCTTTGATCATACTACGGGTTATCCCAAAACTACGTGAATCGACGGAGACGAACAGAGCCGCGCGCGTAAGCAAGCGGATTCTCTTCCATCGCTCCCTGACGGTCGCGGCTCGGTAGGGTCCACCGAGCGGACCCTACCCGGCTTGGTCATCGCCCCGCCGTCCACGAATCGCCGCACGTTGACCTTGCATAACAATGGTCATAGTCTCGGCACATGGCCACAGCTTTCAAGGTCAAGCCGACGCACAAGCCGGTCAAGAATTACTACGCCGCGCTCGCGACATACGCGGACCAGAGCGTCGAGCACGAAGGCGCGCTGCGCTCCGCCTTTCAGAATCTTCTCTCCGAGACCGGGCGTAAGGTCCGCTGGGACCTGATCCCCGAACTGTCGCTTAATGCCAACTGTCTCCGTCGCATCTCGCAAGACGGGAGTTGAATCAAATGGAAAGAGCGTTCTTTGAGAAACTGCTCTACGAAGAAGAATCGCCGACGCTTGACGTCAAGAGCAGACAGTATCCCTTCGCCAACGCGAAAGAGGACCAGAAGTCAGAACTGCTCAAGGATATTCTTGGTTTCGTGAACGCGTGGCGACGGTCGGACGCGTACATTCTGATTGGGGTCGAAGAGGTTCGCGGAGGGCTGCACAAGGTTATTGGAATCACGGCGACGGAACAGCTTGCCGATCACTCGCTCCAGCAGTTTGTCAACAGCTTGACGAATCGTCCTGTGCGTTTGCAATACGAGGCATTTGAATATGAGGGCAAGCAGGTCGGCATCATTCGAATCGAGCAACAGCCACACCCGGTTTATCTCAAGAAAAAATTTGGAAAGCTGAAAAAGGAACAGGTCTACGTCCGAAGAGGGAGTTCGACGGATCCATCGAAACCTGCCTCGCCTGAGGAGATCGCACTGATGGGCCAAATGGCAGGCCCGCAATCCGCCCAGTTGAGTGTCGAGTTTGCGGATACCGAACGCGATACTGCGCTCGGCGCCAAATTGACGTGGGATGCTGAACTCCTTCAGACGCCGCCGTTTGATCAGATTCCTGATTTGGAACTCCCACCTCACCGCCGTCTTAGCATTGGCCTCCCTGCCATTGAGCTCGATCCGTCGAATATGCTGAATCGGAACTATCTACGCGCACTTGCTAATTTCGAATGGTTTCGACGATTGTTTCGTCCCGTGCGATTGGTTGTGCGGAATGAAGGCGACGTGGCCGCGAAGGGCGTTCGATGCGAACTGGCAACCCCTGCCGACACCGGTGTTGTGTTGTTGGACGCGGCGGACCGGCCCGACGCGCCGAGACGCCACTATTCGGTACTGCAGTCGGCGGCAATCAAGGGTATCAAGCCTCAATTTCGACGAACGCCCGGCGAAGTGACGATCGACAAGAATGATGAACGATACCTAATCGAGATCGAATTCGGCGACCTTCAGCCCGGAAGACGGGTCTGGTCGGATATGTTCTATGCAGGAAAGGGAGAGAGCGGTGAGTTCGAACTGGCTGGACAAATCTACGCCGCAAATCTGCCTCAACCGAAAAAGTTCATGCTCGCTATCTGCGCGAAGGTCAGTGGAACGACCCTGACAGTGAACGACCTGCGAGAACTGCCGGAACCACCCGCATAGCCCGCGAGAGAATGCAACCGCTGAATCGGCGGCGGCCCCAGCTTCGCTCGTGTTGATATGCGCAACGGGCGCCACTGGTAACTTGGCGCCTACCAGGGGATGATACGCCAGTTAACGGCCGACCAGTCGACCGATGTGACCACGATGTGCAAAAGCTTGGCCGCGAGGTAGATTCCGAGTAGCGCCATGGAATTGCTCGTACCCCAGCGCGGAGGCGTCAACACGCCGACACCGCCGCCCGCGCCATAGTGTTTGGGTTCGGGGGTCCAGCGACGAGATTCCACGTCGTATTCATCATGCTTGAAAAGACCGGCGATCTTGTGTACAAGCCTCCACACGCAGGCGATCGTACTGCCGCCCGTTGAACGGCTTCGGCTTTTCCTGGTGGAGGACAGCAAAATGAAAGCGAAATTCACCGTGATCGTGGCAGTTGCGTGGTTCGGTTCAAGTTGGTTGAGCCCGCGTACGACGTGGGTCTTGCCCGCGGTCGCAGGCGAGGCCGCGGGCGTCACCGAAACATCGAAAACCGTATCAGCTCTCGACGACGAGGGGTTGGCGTACG
>JADFIX010000147.1 GCA_022566435.1 Planctomycetota bacterium | reverse complement strand
ACGAAGATCTCACCACTCATTTGAACATGTCTCCCGCCACGGCTACGTCGATTCAAGGCGGGTAACGCGGCTTCGGAGTTCCTCGTTTTCTTTCGCTAGGCTCTCGATTGTGGTGGCGACTTTCAGGAGTTGAGCGGCGTTTGCGTTTGACTCTGCTTCAACACGAGTTACGCGGTCGCGAAGAGTGACGTTGTCCTCACGGAGTCTCTCGTTGGCACCAAGGAGCTTATCGATTTGTTCGCCTAGGCGACCAATTCTGTCGCGCAGCAAGACGAGTTCTTTGTACAAGTCCATGCAGCTCTTGGCGAAATCCTTGAAGGCGTCAAAGAGGCCCATTGTGACGGTCCTGGTCTACGTGGCTTAAGTGACTTTCAATTCGGTGAGTGATTTTGTCGACCTGATTCGAGCTTTCATCGAGTGCAGTAGCTGCTTCACGCGATTGTGCCGACAGGTCATCCAGGACCTTGAGCGCAGCCCGCTCATCCGCAGGGCTCAGGCTTTCGTCAGAAGCCCGCCTTGAGAACGTGTCCCCGATAGTTGGCAACTCGTACTGGTTGGAGTGTGCAGCTTCTCGAACAAAGGACGGCAGGCCAGCGGGAACCGATGTAGCCCTTTTCGCTATCTCGGCGGCCAACTTACCGATGGCGGTTCGGATATCCTCTACGATCTTTCGTGTTTCATCGCTTCGATTGAATTGCTGAAGCATCCAACCAGCCCTCGGCTGCAGGCGCTTCTTCCATTCATCTAGGGTGGCACCGTT
Organism: Planctomycetota bacterium; assembly: GCA_022566435.1. Lineage (GTDB taxonomy): Bacteria > Planctomycetota > Phycisphaerae > UBA1845 > UBA1845 > JADFIX01. Next base: position 6,883 of record JADFIX010000147.1, on the reverse strand, counting down.
GACCGTATCGACACACATTACGATCGGGAGACCGAGACCTTCGGCCACGCCGTTCTCGAACAGGATCCAATCCAACTGAGCCTCGTGCACCTGCTCAAACGTACCGTCCCGGCGCTTTAGCAGTGGTATGACCTGCAAGACCGCCATGGACGCCTTCATCGCTTTCCGAACGGCGTCCGGTATAGCACCGTAGGGGTCCTTTACAACCACCGCCTCGAAGCCGAAGGCTCTGGCGGCTTGCTTGATCCCCTCCTCGAGCGATGATCTATCGTCGAGTAGGTCTAGGCGTATCGAAACAAACAGTTGGTCGATGCTTTGCTCTGTCACCGTTGTGTCCTTCGCTACGACTTCGGTCACGCCCGCCACTTCTTCCGTGTCTGAGGCTACTCTCAGGTGCTGTAGTGTACTCCGAATATGTCCAAGGAAGTTGTGTAGTGCTTCCGATCCGGGGGAAGTTCCTGGTTGGATCGACACAACACCCGTTAGATTAATCTTACCAACCTCCATCCTCTCGTTTCGATCGGTTACGACTGTAGACGCGTGAACGGGCTTGATTCCCTTGTACGACAATTCGTTGAGGACCGCGGCAAGCAACCCGTACGGTCCGTGCCCGAACGGCTTCCCTTTCTCGCTCGCCCGTGTCTTGTACTTTACCTGGATGGCAATACGCTTCTCATTTGGCCTGATCGAGCCGAAGCCAATTCGTACAAAGCGCTCCTCGGGGTTAAACGCTACGACGGTTCTTGTCGGCAAGCTCAGCTTGTACTGGTCGATCAACGTGTCACGGAATTCCGTTTCCCCGGCCGGATCAACAGCAAGCACATTCGACGCTGCGTCATATCGGAAGGCAATTGGTCGTTCGACGCCATACCCAAAAAGCCAAGCTTGAGCGACCCATGGCATTCCATCACCCGTAACCACTGGATTATCGTATCTCGCCGGGTTATCCCAGATGCGATTCGTCTTGGCGTAATACGTGGGCCACTCGCGCCCTTGAAACTCGCCAATGAGTTCATCAACCCTTGCTTTTGGAAAGTCCCAGAAATGTTGCTCTTTGGGGCCAATCTTTCGGTGAAGAAACGCCTTTCCCTTTGAGAGCTCCCGATCGGCATCCAGAAGAGCGTGCTTCATCTCGTCGATGAACCTAGCCGCTTCGATTCCAACATCTTCGCGCAGCTTGTTGCTCGTTTCTCGCAGTACGTGAAAGTGGCCAGCTAAATCCTCCCCAACCGCATTCCGGAGTTTGCTCATCACCGCGGGCGATGCAAACTCCAGTTCCTCCCAGCTGATGGCACTATGCTGCTTCCCTCCTGGTTGGATACGTGCACGCAGCCGGCTCAGCTCTTCCCTCCGCTCTGCGAACGCGTGTTTCGCGGAGGTGCGCTCACAAATGACGTTCCACATGCTGTGATAGAAGCCAGTAGGCGCTGCTCGGGCGAAGAGGATGTGTACATGTTGTTCCGCCAGGACGGCTGCCGCCTTCGCCATCGCCCTCGCTTCCTTCTTGTCGCTCAGGACAATCTGCATTCGGACCGTAACGGGCCATGAGCTCGGATGAATCGGGGAGATATGCAGGTGCGGAGGCCGCACTTCTGTTGGGTCTCTGTTCTGCCTCGAGTCAAACTGCCAAATTCCCCAGCATCGGGAGCCGTCCTGGATGTCTATGGTGTCCAAGGAGGCTTTCGAAATCCGAAACCCGTGGGGCAAAACGACGATTTCATCACCATGGAACATTTGCTACCTCTGTGAGTTTCACACGATCACGACCTTGAGACGGACATTTCCCAGTCGCCACTTCGGCGCCTACAAGTCTACCGACATTTCCCACGTATCGAACCTCAAGCGACAATCGTACCCGGTCGAGCCACTCGATTCAAGCGAAAGTGGCCTATCTTGTCCGTGCTTGCGCCCATCCGCCTACGTCATAGACATCACCGGTGTAAACGGCATGCTCGCCAAGATTGAAGTGGGCATTGATCGACCGGCCATGCTTCGCTTCGCCTCGAACGCCCGAAAACGGAACAATCTTGCAAATTGTATATGCACGTCGCGGCCAATACACGGCCGCCCATTCGCTGTCCCTCCCGAAAATGCTATCCGGTCAGATTTCTGTCGGTCCCGACCCGATTTCCTGGACCGCTGAGCGTCGAAGGGCCTGATCCGGGGTCTTGGAAGAACGGATTTTCGTTCGCCAATCGCGGAATACACGTCCAATGGACGCACAAGTGCTGAGGCAGAGAGAATCTCTCGAAGACGAGATGCGTCTCAGGCCGCGCGGCAATAGCGGTGATGCAACCCGCCGACTCTTGGCATCGAGATCACCTCGCCTTGCTCACGCGGTTCGATCTTTCGAGTCGTCGGTGAGTTTCGATCGAGGGAAAGATGTGTTCGATCCTCGTGATAATAGGCGAAGTATGAGCGGAGGATCCGCTTCAGATGCCGTTCGTTGAGCACGATGACATGCCGAAGGCACTCTCGTTTTATGGAGCCGATCACCCTCTCCGCGTACGGGTTTTGCCACGGCGATCGTGGCGAGCAGACGACTTCTTCGATTCCCATGTTCGCAACTCGGGTTTGGAAACACCGACCGTAAATTCCGTCGCGATCGCGGACCAGAAACCGCGGTGCTTCCTGATCTGGAAAGGCCTCGACGACTTGCTGTGCGGTCCATTCGGCCGTCGGATGCGCCGTCACATTGAAATGCACGACCCGCCGCCGATCGTGGCGCAGAATGATGAACGTGAATAGGATGCGAAAGGTCGCTGTTGGCATCGTGAAAAAATCAACACCAACGATATCAGCCAAGTGATTATCAAGAAACGTACGCCAGGTTTGCGATGGTGGCTTGCGATGCCGAATCATGTACTTGTCCACGGTCGTTTCGGACACGTCGTACCCGAGCAATTGTAATTCTGAGTAGATGCGAGGCGCTCCCCAGGATGTATTCTCGCGGCACATGCGTCGGATCAAGTTGCGGATCTCGGTCTCAAGCTTCGGCCGCCCCACCGTTTTCGTCCGCGACTTCCAACGCCAATACAACTTGAATCCCCGCTGGTGCCAGCGGACGACGGTGTCGGGTTGGACGATAAGGAGCGCTGACCGCCAATTCGACCAAAACCGTGACAGCCAGACCCAGAAGATACGATCCACCGTTCGAATCCGCGGTCGTTTCTTCTTGGCGTGGAAAACAGCAAGTTGCTGACGCAACGCGAGATTCTCGATTGCAAGTTCGCCGCGATCGCGGACGAAGTTTCTCACAAGCATCAATGCCATCCGTAGCCAAGCCATAACGCCCTCCATTGCTTGATTTCACAGCAAGAAAGCGTAACTTGGTCGTCCGAGGCGTCAAACTGTAACTCCTTTGCTGCCAACGAGTACGGAGTAAACGGGAGGGACACCTACAACGCCCCGATGCGCGGAAGGCATGGCCCACGGAAACCAATGACTGATAACTGAAAACTGACGACTCTCGCCTTGAAACGCCCAGTGTCTAAGGTGCGGTCGTTCGTCTTGAATCGCTTACAGATAGCGGAATGACTTCGTTCAACGCACCGCTTCGAAAACCGCGAAGATCGAGCGAAACATACTTGTAGCCCAGCGAGCGAAAATGGGCGTCGACTCGCGCCGCGGTTTCGGGTTCGGCTAATGCCGCAATCCATTCCTTCGGTACTTCGATGCGGGCCAGCGTGTCATGATGCCTGACGCGGCATTCCCGAATCCCCATATCGTGCAGAAACGCTTCCGCGGCCTCGATCATTCGCAGTTTCTCCGGTGTGACCGGTTCGCCGTAGGGGATGCGACTCGAAAGACAGGGGCTTGCTGGTTTGTCGTGGGTCGGCAAACCGAGCCGCAATGACAGGGCACGGACATCGTCTTTCGTCAGCCCGGCCTCCGCGAGGGGCGATCGCACGTGGTGCTCGTTGGCGGCTTCAATGCCGGGACGGTAGTCGCCGAGGTCGTCGGTGTTCGTGCCGCTGACGATTGTGTGCAGGCCGCGGTCGGCGATGAAGCCGGCCATGTGGTCGTAGAGATGATCTTTGCAATAGTAGCAGCGGTTCGTCGGATTACTCGTGTAGTTCGGGTCGTCGAACTCGTCGGTATCGAGGGCGACGTGCTCGACGCCGAGGTCGGCCGCCAGCCGCTGACATTGGGTGAATTCGCTTTCCGCAAGGCTATCGCTACGGCCGGTGACGGCGACGACGTTGTCAGCGCCGAGTGCGTCGATGGCCGTTCTGAGCAGAAGGGCGGAATCCGCGCCGCCGCTGAAGGCGACGGCGACGCTTCGCAATTCACGAAGCACGCCCTGCAGTCGTTCGTATTTTTCGTCCAGGCTCGAAGCCGCCATTCCGCCACTCTCAAGAGAACGCGAATCAATGCTGCATTATAAGCGACAATCGTGCCCGGCGGCAATCGTGCCTTGCGGAAATCGTGCTGGCTGGCAGTGTAGACTCGAATGGGTGTGACCGGTCGGGTGGGGCATGTCCCTAGTGCATGGTCACAAGTCGTTTTGTGGGTTCGTTGCCGAGTCACGGCCGCGGGCGCTAGCCCGCGGATTGGTCCTCACCCTTACCCACATTTTGATGGATTTCGCGGGGGTTTACCGATGAATTCTCTAGCGTACGCGCGGACAGGATGTCAATCGATCAATCGTGACAGGAGATCCACGATGAAAGAGATGGTGTGCGCTGCCAAGGTTTGGGCTTTGGCGAATTTCGGCGGTGCTGATCTTGGAGATCAGCGTCGTTCAAAAGACTCGTGCAGCTGGCGGGCATGATGGCCGCCGCTCCTCAGACTTCACTTCCGAAACAATGCGGCTCTTGGAGGGATCTGAAGGCCGCGTATCGTCTTCTCAACAATCCCGCCGTTGATCCGGATGCGATACAGGATGTACACCGGAGGCTGACCCGCGATGCGTGCGCGAAGCACGCCGTTGTTCTCAGCGTTCAGGACGATACATACTTGTCCTTCAACAGCCGAGCCCACACGAAGGGACTCGGGAAGCTGGCCACCGGAAAGGGTCGAGGACTGGTCCAGCACGGCACGTTAGCCGTGACACCGACGGGCGAGTTGCTGGGGCTGCTCGATGAGTTTTGGTTTCGCCGTATCGATGCACCGGAGCAGGAAACGCGCAAGCAGCGGAATGCCCGTTGGCGCGAAAGGGATGTGTGGTCAGACGCCGTACGGCGAGTGGGTCCTGCACCCGCCCAGACGCGTTTTGTCCATGTCATGGACCGGGCGGGCGATAGCTTGGAGACCATACGTGCTTGCGATGAAGTCGGCGTCGGTTACGTCATTCGGGCGAAGCACGATCGGCGTGTCGAAGACGCGACCGACAAGCTCTGGTCATTTATGGGCAAACAGTCCATCAGGCACCGCATGACCGTTTCGATCGGTAAGCAGACAGATATGACGGGCCGCGTCACCCGGCGAGCCCGCCAGGCCAAGCTGTCTGTTCGATTCTCGCGAGTGCAACTCGAATGTTCGTGGAATCATTCCGGTAGCTCCAAGGAGCCGAAGTTGGTCTTTGTAGTGTACCTATCCGAGGATCGCCCGCCGAAAGACGTTGATCCGGTCGACTGGATGCTCCTCACCGGCGAAGCGGTGACCACGGTACCGGATGCCGAGCGAATCGTCGAATGGTATACGCGACGATGGGTCATCGAAGAATGGCATCGCGTGGAGAAGGAAGGTTGCCGCGTGGAAGCGTCACAACTTGACGATGCCGAGGACATCAAGCGCTTGGCGGCGATTATCTCCATCACCGCGGTTCGAATGCTGCGACTGCGTGATCTGGCCGGTTTTACTACCAAACACAAGAGCGTTCGGTCCGAGGCGAAAAAGCCATCGCAGGATCCGAAAGCCCTCCAGGAGGCTGTGCCGACCAGCTGGCTCGTTGTCGTTGCCTCTCTGGCCGGCACCGATCCATTCGAATTAACGCCCCGGAGTTTCTGGCTGACCATCGCCAAACGCGGCGGGTGGATAGGAAGGAAAAGCGACGGGCACCCAGGGTGGAAGACAATCTGGCGAGGGTGGTACGACGTGCATATAATGGCGACAGGCGTCGAACTGGCGGCCGAGCGTCCTGATCTACTTGAGAAATGTGGGTAAGGGTGAGGGCGGTGCCCTGGGCTGACATGTGGCTGTCCCTTTGGGGCGAAGCGTGACCACACGTGTGGCGGCGTAGATCGAGGCTAGCGACTTGTGTAGAACAACGAGTGGGCGTGACCCCAAAAGATGCTCAATCGACGCGAAATGCCCAGCCAAGGATCGGGAGGCCCCGTTTGAAGCATTGCCAAGGTTCGCCTACGATAGTCGTGAGTTGAAAGAAAAATCCATGTGAGGAATTGAACACAGGCCCATGGATGACAAGACGGAAAAAGTGACGCAGATGATCACGCAGACGGGCGATGGTCAGGCCGAGCGCTTGGCCAAGGACCTCCTCCCGCTTGTCTACGACGAACTCCGGGATCTTGCGCAGAAGTATCTGCGCGGCGAACGGAAGAACCATACGCTTCAACCGACGGCGCTGGTCCATGAGGCGTTCATGCGTCTCGTCGACCAGAGCCGAGTGAATTGGCAGGGTCGCACCCATTTCTTCGCCGTCGGCGCCCAGGCGATGCGCCGGATTCTGATCGACCATGCGAGGGCCCGGGGACGCGGCAAGCGCGGCGGCGATTGGCAACGCGTCATTCTGAGTGGCCTGGAAAACGAAGAGTCAAAAGACGACGTGGATTCCATCACGCTTCACGACGCGCTCGAAACGCTGGCGTCCCTGGATGCACAGCAAGCGCAAATCGTCGAACTCAGATTCTTCGGCGGACTCACGGTCGAAGAGGTCGCCAAAGTCATGCGTGTCTCGAAGCGCAAAATCGAAGGCGACTGG
>JADFIX010000146.1:7245-7658 GCA_022566435.1 Planctomycetota bacterium | reverse complement strand
TCGGGCGTGCTGATGGAAATGACGACCTCCGCGTCCAGACCCGGCGCGAGAGATCCGATGTCGGACGCTCCGCCGTTGATCAGTACCCAGCTCGCGTCGGACGTCACTTGCCAGGGCAGTTGTTGCTCCGACGTATTGGACAGCGTGTAGGTCTTGGTATCGGGAAAGAACGGACCGCCCGCGGGTCCGGATGAAACCAGCCCCGTCGTCGGCAAGACATCGACGAAGGGCCCGGTGGCCTCGAGGTCCAACTGCCGTGTGGCGACCGAAACACCGTCGGCAGAGAAGGTAAGTGTGGCGGTATGCGTGCCGACCAGCAGATCCTCGGCCGTCGGCCCGAGCGCCGCCGAGATCCTGACCGTGGCAAAAGGATCCAAAGTACCCGCGGATGAAGACAAGCCGTCCAGGTCAAG
>JADFIX010000146.1:0-7235 GCA_022566435.1 Planctomycetota bacterium | reverse complement strand
ACAGACTTTGGATCGTGTATTCAATGTTCAGCGGTGCAAAGGGACCACCCGCCGGCCCGGTGAACCGCATCACAACCGTGTCATCCGGTTCCACGAGCGGATCGAGCCCGAGATCCGCCTGGACCACGCGAAAACCGACCCAATTCGGCGTGGCATCGGCCAGGTTGCCACTCACGAATGTGTTTTCGACAAACGCCTCGGTTAGGTCCCAGCCCCCGCCGCGGTGTCGCCGCTGATCGAGTGAATCGCCGCGGTCTTGCATCCACTCCCACACGTTGCCCGACAGGTCGTAGAGACCGTACGGATTGTCGGTATCGCGGGTCGCCGTCAGGTCGGTCAACAGGTTGATCCCGTCGAAGAAACCCACGGGAGTTGTGGCCGGAGCGAAGCCATCGAACGGATCGCCGCTCGCCAGAAAATTGGCGTCAACCGAGTCGATCACGTCGCGACCGAAACCGAAAATCCAGTGATCGGGGGCCACATCCGGGCCGAAAGGGCGCACTCGGACGACGTCCGGGGCGACCGGATCGTACGCCGAGGCCTTGTACCATTCATTGAACGCGGCGGTGACTTCGGCGCCGTGGTCCATGGGCAATCGATAGCCCAAGAATTCTGTGGTCAGCGATTCGCGCTCCTCGTCGGACAGATCGCGCAGCGACCAGCCGGTGTGGGTGATGGTGACCGGGTGCCAGCCGTCGGGGTCGTCCGCCGCCGCTTCGGTGTAGCATCGCTGGTCCGGGTCGATACCGACTTGGATGGTCAGCCAGTTGCAGAACTTGACCGCCCCGAACCAACTCACGCCGGTGACCGGATGCGTGGCATAGTCCACCGCGTCGCTTACGATGCCATAGCTGCCGCCCACAAATTCGATCTGTCCGGCGGCCGCCGGCGAAAACATCAACGTGGTTCGGTCGTTCGCCCCGACGCCCGTTTCGCCCAACTCAACCGTATTCACGTAGACGTCACCGGTGTCGGTGTCTACGTAGACGTACATGCCTCGCTCGTTGTCGAAGTTGGCCAGTGCATCATTGAGAAACGTGATGAAGTCTTCGTTGCGAATCTCGAATCGGCCGATGCGAAAATCGTAGGCCGGGCCTCCCACTTCGCCTCCCGCGCCGACCTTCGCCAAGTCCAGTTGAAGCGGCTCACCGGCCGCGACGCCGGTCATGACGCCGGCGAGCGCAACGATCGGACCCAAGTATCGGACCATAAAGATTTCCGATGGGCGTGTCACAATGCCGAGCTGAGCCTCCATGCTCGTCGGGAGGTGCCGCTGCGGAATACACCTAGTCCGCAATCATCAAATGCGCGCACGCATGCCCCCACGTCGCGCGTGCGGCCACAAATTAAGTCACTCGCATTGTTATCGGATTTCGCCCGGTTTTGGGCACACGCGATTTGGGCTTCTCGCGCCTCATTCGCCGTTACCAATACTGGCGGGGCTAATTCATCGTTTTCGACGATGAAGAGTCGCCGAATAACGAAGGACCGGAACGGAATGAGATCAACTCGATGGCGCCGGCCCGGACCCTGCCGCCACTTCGAATATATCGTTCGATGTATCCGAATTCGCCGTGAAAGCGAACGCGTACGATCACCTGCTGCGCCGGACCGCCGAACGGACCGTTAGGGTCCCCCAAATTCTCCAGATCGAGTTCGAGGATGTCGAAAAGACCCTCCACACCGTAGTTGGATAAATCTTGGGACATCGCGGGTTTGCCGTTTACCTTTGCCTCGATGACCGCCCCGCCTCGGCAGCGCACGGCGTATTCGCTGCCGTGCATTCGATACTGGAAATCGTAATCAGCGATCTTGGCCAGACGCCAGCGCTGCTGCGCTGACGCCAACGACTCGATCGTTAGTTGTTCAGTGGGCTCGCGAAGGACAAAAACGAAGGCGGTCAATCCGATAACAAACGCAACGAGCGCCCGCTTGATATTGGTCCTTGCATTCCAATTCATGCGTTGAGTGCCAGCCTATCTTAGCTATTTATTCCAAGTTCAGTTTAAAACCCGTAACCGAAATAGCCACGAACGTACACGACGACGTTGTATGTCGCGTGGATCGCAATCGCGACGGCGATCGCCGAGTTCGCACGAGTCACCGTAGGTGCGCTACCGTCCGCGACTGACGTTTGCCAGACGCGCACGAGACCGCGTGTGGCCACCAAAGTACAGAGAACATGGAGAGAGGTCGCCACCGTCCATCGATAGGCGACCAGCTCTGCCGACGCGTTTTTGTGAATTAGCAAAAAGTTGACGAGATTCTGCACGACGGCAAACGCTAGAGCACTGGCGATCGTCACCAGGTAGATGTGCCCCACCGACGCGACCATCTGCCGCCGACGCTCGACCAGGAAAAGACCGACGATGAGCTTGCCGAGTTCGGACGCCGCGGGGCCCACCAGGCAGAACATGAAAATCAAGAGTTGCTCCGCCAACAGCAGGGAGCAAACGAATGCCACGGGCACGGTGACCGCGACGGCGACGGCGACACTCATGCACACGCCCAGTTTCGAACTTCGAGCCGCATGCCGATCGAGCCACTTGGAATAGGTCGCCTCGCCCTCGCGGGGTGGCTCGTAACGCTCGATTTCGCCACATTCCGGGCACGGATGACCTGTCATGAGACCGCGGAGGTTGTAGCCACAGTTTCGGCAGAACCAGTCGCGATCGATAGCGACCGGGGCCCGGCCGGGTAGAACCGCAGGCTCGTCGAAAACGGAGTGTTTGGCGCGCTCCTCATCGGGATCATCGCGGGCGAGCTGTTCATCCAACTTTCGTGCTGTCTTGGCTTCTGACGGGTCGGGCTTGGCCGATTTATCGGAAAGATGGGGCTCGTGCTCGATCGATGGATCGTGCTCCGGGCGGGTCACACATCACCTCGACCGACGTCGGTAAGGCGCAAGGCCGTGCCATAGGCGTACATCTCGACCATCGCCGCGCGACGGTTTCGCCTGCCCGTCATGCCGCTACTGATGTTGCTGCTGGCGAATCGGACGTTGGCGACGTGGTTGGCCCCAAGTTGCCGAGCGGACTCCAGCATGCGCACGAGGGCCTCGCGCCGGGCACGTTCCATGAGCGTCTCATAGGTCCGAAGATCGCCGCCGATCATTTTTTTTATGGTGGCCACGAAGGTCTTGAAGTAGTCGGATGCGATCACGACCTCGCCCGTCACCATTCCGCAAAGTTCGGCCTTGGTGCGTAAAGGTATGCCGCGCAGGTCGGTCACGGTGATGTCGGCCAATTCCCGCTCGCGCCGCTCGAGCCTGCGAAAGTGCGCCCGCTCGACGAACCCGCCGACCGTGAAGCCCAGACCGATCAGTACGACGAACGGAACAACCTGCAACAAGACCTGGAAACTCACGTGATTCTGCTCCGAGAATCGAGTCCTCTACTTAACCGGCTCGACGACGACCGCGGTGCCGTAGGCGTAAAGCTCGGCCGCGCCTTGCGTAATGGCGCTCGTCGTGAAACGCACGTTGACCACGGCATTCGCCCCAAGCTGCTCGGCCTGTGCGAGCATGCGTTCCAGCGCCTGCCGGCGGGCCTCGATCAGCAGCTCGGTGTAGCCGCGGAGTTCGCCGCCGACCAGGTTCTTCAAGCTGGCGGCGAAGTCGCGTCCCAAGTGCTTGGCACGAATGGTGTTGCCCTGCACCAGGCCTTTCGACTCACGCACCTCGTACCCGGCGATGGTTTCGGTGTTCACGACGATCATTCAAACATTCCTCAAACCGGCGTCGTCTTCCAGGAATGTGCACGCAACTTTTCTCGATAGGCCGCCTGCCCACCTTGACGGTCTTTTCGTTCGAGAGCGCGTGTAGAATAATCATCTTCTGGAAAAATGGAAGCGCGGGGGCCCTGGAACGAGGAATTGAGCTCGCGCCCTACGCGGGAAACCGCCTTGTCACAAGTATGATTGCGGTTTGGACCGCCTATCGCCACACCGACGTGGGCGTGGTATACTACTAGATGCGGTGCCTGCCCACGCGAGTATCGTGCCATCAGGACTAGCGCGTCCGTGGCGTGCTCACGATTGGATTTGCATGCGGTTTCCAGCTGCGGGTAGAATCGGAATACAAACCGCGCTACGGTTAGTGAGGCAACCTTCGATGACCGAACACCAAACCTCCGGGAAGGACGCGACCGATTTTGAGGCCGCGCAGGACATCGCCATCATCCTGCGAGACCGCGACAAGGACGAGCAAGAGCGCATTCTGCGGTGGGTGAGCGAGAGTCTACAGCTCCCTTCGGCGGCTGTAGGTCCGCCTAGACATAACACAGTATCAATCCGGGGCGGGCCGCAGGACGTTCATATCGCAACGAACGACCGAAAGCTCAGCTTCGCCGACCGCGAAACCCTTTCCCCGAAGGCCTTTCTTCACGAGAAACAGCCTAAGACGGACATCGAGCGCGTAGCATGCCTCGCCTATTTTCTGGCCTACTACCGCGACACGCCGCATTTCAAGACGCTCGATATCAGCAAGTTGAATACGGAGGCGGCGCAGCTTAAGTTCAGCAATCCAGCCCATACCGTTGCGAACGCCACTAAAGGTGGTCTGGTAGCACCTGCAGGGAAGGGGGCCAAGCAGATTAGCGCAATTGGCGAACGATTTGTTGATGCGTTGCCCAACCGTGACGACGCCAAGTCCGTGCTGGGTCGTATGCGACGACGGCGTAGTCGCAATAAGCCGTCAAACACGAAGAGGGCGCGGAGGGGCGCCAAGTAACGGGGGCAACGTGACTCGTAGACCGCTGCGCTTGACGATCTTCAACCATAAAGGCGGCGTCGGCAAGACGACGCTGACGGTGAACATCGCTGCTGCATTAGGTGAGCAGGGCAAGCGCGTTCTTCTCGTTGATAGCGATCCACAGTGCAATCTAACGTCGTATCTTTTTTCCGACGACGTTGTGGACGATCTGCTCGATCGCTCCGAGGGCCCGCGGGGAAGAACCATCTGGAGCGCCGTAAAGCCTGTCGCGGAGGAACTTGGAGACATAACGCATCTTCGTCCTATGGCAACCGTAATGACGAAGGTTCATCTGATTCCTGGCGATATCCGAATGTCGGAGTTCGAAGATTCGCTCGGTGATTCATGGACCTCATGTTTCAAGCGCAAACTCGGCGGATTCCGCGCAACTACGGCGATCAGCGCGTTAGTTCAATCTATCACCAGCCGATCGGACTATGACTTTGTCTTCTACGATGCCGGACCCAACATCAGCTCACTGAATCGTGTTTTGCTACTCGACTCTGACTTCTTTATTGTCCCCGTCGCCTGCGATCTCTTCTCCACACGGGCGCTTAGTACGCTGGGACAGACCCTCAAGCGATGGATTATTGACTGGCGTACGATACAGGCGCTGGCGCCGGATGGAGCGTACTTGTTGACGGGAAGCCCGCGTTTCATGGGCTACATTCCGCTACGGTTCAAAACGTATGGGCAAGCGATGGCGAGCGTACCGGCGCGTTTCTTGCGTCGGGCAGAACGAAGAATCTACAGCGATGTGATCTCGGTTTTGCGCAAGGTCGATCCAACGTTGGCCCAGGCTTCTGTGTCAGACACTCGACTTGGCCTCGTTAAAGATTTCGCGTCGACGGTGCAGCTAGCGCACGAACAAGGCGTGCCAATCTCGCAAGTACAAGAGGGGAACGAGCAACACAAGATCGAAGCTTGGGATGCTTTCAGGAGCATTGCGAAAGCGATTACCGCGCGGTCCAAGAAATGGGCGAAGCACGCATGAGCAAGAAGCGGCGGCGACAAGCTAAGCGAATAGTGGCTCTGACCAAGCCTGAGCTGGCTACCATCGACAATTGCGTCGGACAGTTCAAGGAAGATATACACCTGTTCAAAAACGCCGCCGAGGGAGTGGTTTTGGCGTGCATGAACGAGCCAAAGCTCCAGAAGTTCATTCATTTCATTAAGCACCGCCTGAAGGACCCAAAGCACCTCCGAGCGAAGCTTCGCAAAAAGGCATTGGAAGACAAGAAGGATGGCAGGAAGCCGACCATCAATGAGGCGAATCTGTTTCGGGAGATCACAGACCTCGCCGGTGTGCGGATTCTACACCTCTACACGGACGAGATAGCCGAGATGAACCTGCGCATACTGACTATCCTCAAGGAGCAGAAGTACACCGTGGTAAAGGGACCTGTCGCGAACATCTGGGACCACGAAGCTGACCAGTATTTCGCGAAGCTCGGGTTTGAGACCGTGCTCCGCGACACGATGTACACAAGCGTACACTACGAGATAGAGCTCAACACGGTCACGGGCGTGCGCTGCGAGCTGCAGTTACGGACACTGGCAGACGAGGTGTGGGGCGAGGTATCGCACACGATGGATTACCCCAATCCGACCGGTAGTGTCGCGTGCAAGGAGCAACTAAAGGTGCTTGCCCGGGTTACGTCCGGCCGTACCAGGCTCGTCGATTCGATATTCCGGTCACAAGAGGAATTCGAGAAGCAGCGTGCCGCGCGACGAAAGCTGCGAAAGAAGTTCGGCACATAGTACCGGGTGCCATCGCTCGGTGAGAAGTGGTATCGCTTGGCGAGCATTTCCGGCTTGATTCGCGCCGCCGCCTCCGTTGCAACGAACTAGCTCTTCTCCACGCTGTGGAGTTCGACTTGCACGATATCGCGGCGGGAAAAGAAAACCCCACCTGTGCTACGCCCGCGCCTCCAGGACGAGGTTGAACGGCGTTTCGGTAGCGCGGCGGAACCGGGTGAAACCGCCGGAGGTCACGACTTCACGCAGCTTCCGCTCGCCGGCCTGTGCGCCGAGCGCCAGTCCCACCTCCTGGCTGACGGAGGCCGGTGTGCAGATCATCGTTGAAAAGCAGTAATACATCCGTCCGATCGGATTCAGGTTGCGCTCCAACTCGTCATGGGCGAAGGGTTCGACGATCATCCACGTACCGCCTGCGCCCAACGACTGAAGCACGTGTGCCGAAGCACCGACGGGGTCGCCCATATCGTGCAGGCAATCGAAACACGCCACCAGATCGTAGTCGTGGCCCGGATAGTCCTTCGCCGCCGCCACTTCAAAGGATACGTTGTCGACGCCCGATTCCTTGGCCAACTCCGTGGCACGTGCGACGGACGGCTCATGGAAATCGAATCCGATAAACCGGGAGTTCGGAAACGCCTTGGCCATGACGATTGTGGAGACCCCGTGTCCGCACCCGACGTCCGCGACCTTGGCGCCGCGCTGAAGCTTCTCCTCGACGCCGTCC
>JADFIX010000145.1 GCA_022566435.1 Planctomycetota bacterium | reverse complement strand
TCATAAATGCCATCGATGTCATCGCCTTCTTGAGCAAGGAATTCGCGGAATTGCTGCACGTCTTCGATTTCAGCCACCAGGATCTGCGCGGCCAACTTGGCCTGGGCAACCGCCGTGCCCGCAACTTCTACTTCCGACAGCCGCAACTGGATTTCGCCGGGGGCAAGGCGCTCCCGCCACCTCCGCTCCTCCACGTCGAGCAGAAAGTTGACCAGATCAGGCCCGCCGGTCACGCCGGGCTCAATCCCCGCCTCTTGCAAGTCCGACGTGCTGGGGTCGAAGTCGTTGTCCGCCGGATCGTCCGCCGAGGGATAACCGAACAGGTCTATCAGTTGATTGTTGAAGTCGGCCGCCGACTCCTCCACCTGCCTGGCGAACATGGTCTGATCTTGTGCCTGTTCGCGAAGGCGTTGATTGGCGCTATTGGCGTGCTCGAGCACGATGCGGGCGTTGGACAGGGCATCCCGTGCCGCGTCGGCCACCTGCTCGTAAGGAGAACGACCGGTGCCTTCTCCCAACTCCGAAGCGTTGATCCCGAAAGGCACGGCGTTGGCCAGCAACCCCAACGGGTTGAGGCCGAGTCCGGCGGTGTCCACGCGTTCCTGCATCTCGGCCACCAGGCTTGTTAACTCGATCACCTCGATCACCGTCCCGCGATGGACGCGGGGCAGCGTTTCCGGGATATCGTCGCAGGTCGTTCCAGGAGCCAGAGGGCTTCCGCCACTCGAGTCGCAGTCGCCGAATGTCGATCCGTCGATACAGCTTCCGTCATAGGCGTCGAAACACGAAGTCGGCTCCGCTGAATCGCGCTTAACGTCGAACCCAGAGTTTAGCTCGGGCGGTGACGACGGCAGCAACTGGTTGGTCAATGCCCAATCGAAATAGGCGCCCAGCCCGCCGCGCCGCGCCCAATCCGCCATGGCCCAGGCACGCTCCGGGTTGGAATCCTGAAAAAGCTGACCAGCCGCGGGCGAGGCGTGGTCTTCGGTGAAGTCGCGGCGATACGTTTTCTCGACGATGCGCAGAGCCGTGCGCGCCCGGGCGGCCATGGCCCGGGCCATGTTGCGCAACGATTGATACGGAAGGTCGGCGTCGTTCAACCGGCCGCTGAGTAGTTCTTCGTTGTCATCGGGCTGATGATCGATGAGGTTTTGGGCCAATTGGGCGGTGACGCCCAGTTGGGGATCGTCCACGCCGTCGATTTCGCCCAACGCGGCGTCTCTAGGATTGCCGCGGAAGACTTCGAGGTAGACCTTGGTGGCCTTGAGGTAGTAACCGAAAGCGTCGCCGTGCCCCTGGGGAAACCTCGTGGCGGCGTCGAAATTGTTGTTGATGCCCGGCCCATAGTTGCTGATGTAGGCCGCCGCGGCGATGCCGCCTGCCGCGTTGGGCGGCAGCCGGTTATAGACCGCCGCGTGCGTCAGCCCCTGTCCGCCGTAGGGAGGATAATAGACATCCCGATCCAGCCAGTTCGTCCCTTCCGGCAGGGAAAGCCCGCGCAGCAGGGCGAGTTCTTCGTCCAGCAACGAATCGACGATTCCCTCGAAGGCAAAACGATCGCCGATGTCATTCGCGTCGACTCCGCTGAGCCCGATGGTCGGATCCAGGGCGTCCGCGAAGGCCTCGTTGCCCAACAGCATCTCGAAGGCGAACAACTCCGGCAGCACGGGTAACACGTTTTCCAGCGCGTCACTGCATGTGCGAAAACGGTTCAGCGCCCGCAACCTTGACGCCGGGTCGCTTCCCGGGGTCAGCCCGGAATTCGTTGGGGGCACCGCCGTTCGTTTCCACGGGCGGCCGTAGGCGGCGATCATGTCCTGGTAGGTCGATCCCGCGTTGCGATTGCGTTGGAAGAAGTTGCGCCCTGCGGCCCCGGTCACTTCGTCGAGAAGCCCCGCGATGCCGCAGATGTCCGCGACGCCGTCGTCGTTGCAGTCAGCAAGGTGGAACTCGTCATCTTCCGACAGAATGATCTGGCAGGCGTCGAGCAAGCCGTCGTTATTGCAGTCGCCGCCCCCCAGCTCGCATTCATCGATGACCAAGTTGCCGTTGCAGTCAGAGGCGAGGCCGTCCATGATCTCGCACTTGTCAGGCGTTATGTTGTTGTTGCAGTCCTGTTCTTCGCCGGTCCGAATGTCGCAAACGTCGGGGGTTCCGTTGCCATCGCAGTCGCTGGCCGCGCAACTCGCCGCGGTGCACTTGCCTTTCTCAGATACTGGAATGTCGCAGATGTCGACCTTGCCGTTCCCATTGCAGTCCGAGTCACACCCGAACGTTCGCCCTGCCACGGGATCGAAAAACCCTTTGGCTATGATACAATCGCCGCCGTCGAGCACGCTGATCTCGCACTCGTCGGGCACGGTGTTGTCATCGCAATCGGCACTGGTGCGGTCGCTGACGTCGCAAGAGTCCAGGACGCCATTGTGGTTGCAATCGGGATCGCACGAATCAACGTCGGAGTCGCAGAAGAAGTCGTCCCCCCGGTCCATGTCGATCTCACACTCGTCGGGCACCCGGTTTCCGTTGCAATCGTCGCTTTTAGGGACCGTGTCACAGACCGGATCAGTTGTCGTTGGCAATTCACAGCGGTCGGGATACGTGTTGCGGTTGCAATCGATAATCAGTCCATTGCAGATGTCACAATCGTCGGGAATTCCGTTGCGATTGAAGTCATTCAGGTCCAACTCGCAGTCGTCCGGCACGCCCTTCACCAGATCATCCACCGCATCTTGGTCACAATGCTCGTTCGCTGTCAAAAAATCGGCTTGACAGTCCAAACTCAATTCGCATTCGTCGAGCACGTCGTTGTCGTTGCAGTCCGTTGTCTCGTTGCGCTCGCACTCGTCCCAAATCTTGTTGTCGTTGCAATCCCAGTCGTCACCGCGTTCGCATACGTCGAGCACGCCGTTGTCATCGCAGTCAGTGATGCAGACCGACATCTGATCCTCGAGGGGGCACCGCGCGATGCAGCAAGGATCTGTGCAGTTCGCGACGCAGTTCACATTTGGCTTGCATACTAGGTCGCAGGTCGCGCCTGGCGGACATTCCGCGAGCAGTTGGCACCCGTCCGGCACGTTGTTACAGTCGCAGTCGGCGCAGGACGGATCTTCCACCGGGCAGTCCGCAACGCACTCAGGATCCGGCCTGCAGTTCGCGACACATAACGGATCGACCCGCGGGCAGTTCTCGACACAGTCCGAATCTCGCGGGCAGTTCGCAATATCGCAAGCGTCGGACACGGTGTTTCCGTTGCAGTCACCTTCCAGAGATTTCGGCAGCAAGTTGTTCGGCGGGATCACCTTCCTATCCGTCCAAGGGGTTTTCCACTCAAGGCGAATGAATGGCACTCTTGTTACAACGCTACCAGAGGCAAAACCCGCTGTACAAAGGGTTGTGCCGTTGTACTCGACCCACGTACCGAAGTTGTTGTAGGTGATCTCGATTTCATATAATTTGCCGGCCTCAAGGAATTCGCCGGCGAAAAGCTCTTGGATCTGCCCATGCGCAATGATTCCATTGCCGGGCGAGATTGCCCCGAAAGGCGCAGACCCGCCGGCTTCGTCAATCAAGTATACACCCGCCGCCGCGTCGGAATCCCGAACGCGCAGGGTCGTTGTCACCGGCGTACAACCAGAATCAGTGCAATCCTCGACCCCGCTCGTCAGGTAGAACACATAAAGCTCGGAATCATCAACACGGACGAAGCCGGACCAGGATGCGTTAAACCTTTCAGCCGATACGATGCAAGGATACGAGGCGGCGTCCCCTACATCGATACGACTCAGCTTCAGGTCCGGTTTTTGCGGCATAGACGGATCTATCTTCTCCACCAATCTAGAATAACTTAAACAGGTGCGATCAGAAGGCAAAGGCCAGCCCTGGCTAAAGACTTGGTAGCTCGTCTCCGTCCAGTTGAAGTCTATGACGGCATCGACCCGTGAAATGATTGGCCCCGTGACCGGATCTATTGACCGTTCACCAGCAGGGTATGTCTGCTTTTCCATACCGACGTATTGGTAGGTCGCGGTTAACCCTCCTGCGGCGTCACACCCGCGTGCTTCCACGATGACATACCGGTCCATGTCGTCTTTAACGTCTTCCCAATGGGTTACCGCTCCTTCGCCAAGGGCAGCGTAACGCCCGAACCGAGCATCGCACGGTTCCGTTTCACACCAATTCTCGTATACAATTTCCTGGCCGAGGGCATCTCTCCACGCCGTCTGGACAGAAGGAATCCATCGGCCGTTATAACCCAGCCAGCGGGGGTCATAGTTGACAAATCTATGCTGGACCCACTTATCTTCATTCACATCGTCGAGGATAACCAAGTGTCCACCGAGGCATCGCGCAGTCTGCTCAGCGTCCGCGTAATTGCGCTTTTCCAGGATCCAGTAGGTGTTTCCTTCGTAGCTATACGGTCCGCCGAGGGGATTCAGATCGAGGGCATTACAGGCGCAAAAAAGCGGTACGGTCGAGTTGCAGCTCGAACCGAAGCCGAGAAAGCTTCCGCCGGCCGTCTCGCAAGTGTTGATCGAATGGAAGTCCTTGCATTCGTCGTCTCCGCCAGCGACGGGGGGTTGGCAGCAGGCGCCCATGCAGTGGTTTCGATCAGTACTAGAGCATAAACTGCCGTGACCAAAATAGGTGCCACCGGCGTCGAGGCATACTGCGGCGCTCTGTACCATGCATGCGCCGTCTCGTTGGCAGCAGGCGCCATTGGCCGTGCAATATCGATTGTGTCCTGTGCCATCCCAGTCCAAGCAGAACTTGGGAGTTATGTGATGGGCTAAGCCAACTAAGGCAATGGTTTCATCATCGCATACCTCGCCAACCGTTGTGGCCTCGCAATTGGTTGTTTTTAATCCGGGGCAGCAGATACCCACGGGGCAGCGCGGATACTGCGCGATCACCTGAGCGGAGGCAACGCCAAGTAGCACCGCCACCAGCACCATCAGGAGAAAATTCCGAAGTTTGATCCAGGTCATCTCGCTACTCCGTGCCGTTTTTTTGTAAGCTGATTGAGTTTTCATTGTTGACTCCCCAGTTTCGTGAGGTCGGTCGTGTGGGACATACGACGCAATTTGAAAGTGCCCCGGACGGTGACGGGGTAGAGCGAAAGGCCCGTGATCTTCTCCGTGTAGATGCCGTTGAGCTCGTTGTTACCCGCACTCTCCGCCAGACCCATGGCACGGTTGACGGGATTGAAGTCCTCTTCGAGGAATGCCAGCGTGACCTCGCGGGTAATCTTGAAGCCCTGACCGTGTTCAGGGTGGTATCGATGACGGTAGGGATTGAGCTTATGATCTTCGGAGATTTCTTGCGTGCCGGTCAACGTGCCGGCCATGCCGTTGCCGGTGATCGCCCCCTCGAGGTCGATGGGCTTCGGGAAGAGGATGGCGTTGTAGTGATAGGTGATCGGGCGACCTTCGCGAAATAGGTTCAGCGTCTTTTCGCCCAGCAGTTTCATGGACTCCCCCGCCTCGGTAGCCGGATCGGGTAGTGCCAGGATCAGTGCCATCCGCATGGCGGAAGCCGATGCCAGATCCGCGTTCCGACCGGTCATCGAGACCTCACCCAGAGTCACTTGCCCGACGTAAAGACCGTAAAACGACGCCACTTCCATGCCGGCCGGGATGGTTTCCGTAAACCCGTCGGCGTTTTTGACCTTGACCAGTGCCATGTACTTCGCGACGTCGCGCCCCTTTCGGTTGGCGCGAATCGTCACCGACAGCCGCGATGTGTCGGCGGGCACGGTAAACACGGTGCCCTGGTCGCCGAATGTTTTCCACTCGCGTAAATCCAGTTCACCGTCCCGTGGCGTAATCTCCAGGTATTCCAACCAGTCGGCATCACCGCCGGCCGCGTCAGGGCATGCCATAATGGTCAGCGACTGCGTTTGAGCACTCACCGGCACCTCCACGGCGATTTCGTCGACGTAGCCTCGGTCGCCGAATGCGTATCCCTCGTTGCCGACTCGCACGCGGAACGGTCCGCTGTAGGTGAAGTCCGACGTAAAAAAGAGCCAGTAGGAAGCACCGGATATGATGTTGTCATCCGCGCCGACCGGTACAAATCCATCGCCGTTCAAGCGCAGGATGGTGGTGATTTTGGCGTGGGCGCCGGCAAAGCCGAAGTATTCGTTGAACGTGACCTGTTCCAGGCTCTCCAGCGTAATGCCGAAAAGCTGGCCCGAGCTGCCGCTGAATCTGCGTTTGCCTAAGGCGGGCGTGCCCGTCACCGTCAACGCGGCCGGGGTGTTCATGTTGATCAGGTAGCCGTGATTCCCAGCCATCGCGGCCAGATTGCCGGCCGGCGTATCCGGGTTGTAGTGGGTCGCCCACGTGCCATCCGGGGCGGCGGGCGTACCCGGCATGAACGTGCTGAGCCGGGTGTAGTCCAGGCTGCCCAGCACGGTGGCGGGGTCGTTGGGCGTTGGGTCGACCTGAAGCCAGATGAAATTCCAGCCCTCATCGAGGTCGAAGGATTGGGTGACGGTCTGGCCAAGCGCCGGCGGCGCGTTGGCGAGACCCAGGGCAAGGAGAAAACAGACAATGACGGTTGCGTGTCTCATGAGAAACATCTCCCTTATTTTTCTAGCTTAATCCGGCCGATCCATGGCGAATATTTCGAAATCGTACTCGCCTGCAGCCGTAGACATGCAGCGCAGGGCCTCCCGTCGGACGACGGAGAGCACTTACCGATCTCAAATACGTAGAGTCTCGAGTAGCTTTTCCCGATCCGGCAACCACTCTAACGAATAAGAAACGGCGCGCCAAGGGTTTTTCTTGTTTTTCGAGAAAAAATCTTGGGAATCGCAATCGGCAGGTTGGTGATCGCAACTTGGAACAGTTTCTATCGATGACTTTCCTGTCGCATGTCCGACTCGCGTGTCAAGATCGGTGCACCTGGTCTTTTTCTCGTTTTCAAAAATAATTCCGTGAATCGCAGGCATCTGAGACGGTTGACGGCGGTGCCCGAACGTCGCCGCGAAAGAACAGAAGTGCCATGTGAAACGGTCACCGAAGGGCACTGCGATAAAGTAGCTGTGTCTCGCAGTGATTCTCGAGGCTTCCGTTCATGATACTCCGCCGGAACAGCCACGCGACGGGCTGGTGGCACCAAGTGCGTACGACTGCTGTAGTGCCTCGAGCTGCACCCAAACGGCACTGCTTGAAGGCGGTGCCACGCATTGACTCATGAAGCCTTCGCCTCTGAATCGCTGTTTGAGGCGTCCGCGCTTCGTGCGCGTTGCGTTTCGCATTCCCGCCTATGCGGTTGCGGTCACTCATGTTACCTTAGTGTGCGACCCGGTCAGATACCGGCAAGAAGCCACAAGAGGATGTTTTCGTGATTACGATTGAAGTCAGGTTTCTCGGACCTGCGAAAGACATGGCGGGCGTGGAATCCACCGCGTTGACGTTGGCCGACAAGGCGGGACTCGACGAGCTTCGCGGCGAGTTGACCGCCCGCTTTCCGAAGATCGCCGCCGCCCTGCCGACGGTTCGATTCGCGGTCAATCAGGAATTCGTGGGTGGCGATCTTGCGTTGAAAGACGGCGACGAAGTGGCGGTGATCCCACCCGTTTCCGGTGGCGTGGAGACCAACCGCACCTGGGTTGAATTGGTGGACGAGGCGATCCCGGTCGCGCGAGTGCGCGGCTTCGTCACCGGCGATCCCTCGCTC